>NZ_CATJGZ010000046.1:0-18008 GCF_949740115.1 Bacteroides sp. 41_26 | reverse complement strand
TGAAAAATGAGAGAAAAGAGATAACTAATTGATTTATAAAGTTAATAACAAATAAAAAAGTATTCAATTATTAGGAATACAACATAGAAGTATGAAGAAATATATATTTTTATTATTCTTGTTGTGTAGCTATATAACTGCATTTGCACAACAAAAAAGTACGTTTTCGGTGTCCGGAGTAGTATACGATGATTTGGATATGCCGGTTCCGGGAGCTAATGTTTACGTTAAAAATTCTCCGGGAGTGGGAACTATCACAGACATTGATGGTAAGTTCTCTTTGAAAGCTCAAAAGAATGATGTTATAGCCATTTCCTTCTTAGGTTATAAACAGGAAGAGTATTTGGTCACCAAGCAGGAAAGTAATGTTGTAATTAAATTAAAACAAGATTCACAAGTACTGGAAGAGACGGTCATTGTGGGGATGGGGACACAACGTAAAGCCAGTGTAGTAGGTGCTATTACGAATGTAGATATAGCAGATATACAGACTCCGGCAACTAATATCAACAATATGTTGGGAGGACGTATTCCGGGAATTATTTCATTACAACGCAGTGGTGAACCTGGGAAAAATATCTCAGAGTTTTGGATTCGAGGTATTGGTACGTTTGGTGCTAACAGCAGTGCTCTCGTATTAATAGACGGTTTGGAAGGTAACTTGAGTGAAATTGACCCGTCGGATGTTGAAAGTTTTTCTATATTGAAAGATGCCTCCGCGACAGCTGTATATGGAGTTCGTGGAGCAAATGGAGTTGTATTGGTGACTACCAAAAGAGGTACGGCTGATAAATTACAAATCACAGGACGTGCCAATCTGACTATTTCTCACATGGTAAATATGCCGGAGTATTTGGGAGCTTATGAGTATGCAAAATTGGCAAATGAGGCGCTTGCTGTTCGAGGAAATCCGATTGCATATTCGGATATGGCATTGGATCTGATCAAATATCAGCTTGATCCGGATTTATATCCGGATGTGAATTGGCAAGACGAAGTTCTGAATCGTAATGCCTTGCAACAGACTTATTATGTAAATGCGAAAGGTGGAGGTAGTTTGGCACGGTACTATTTAAGCTTGGGTATGTCCAATGAGTCTTCTGCTTATAAGCAGGAGAAGTCATCGAAATATTCAACGGCAGTAGGGTATCGTACGTACAACTATCGTGTCAATTTGGATATCAATCTTACCAAGACAACCACTGTTTATTTTGGCTCAGACGGATTTCTTTCCGAAAAGTCCGAACCGGGTAATGCAAATACAGATAATTTGTGGGCTACACAGCGGAACTTAACTCCACTGACTATTCCAAAAGTCTATTCAACCGGGCAATTGCCTGCTTATGGAGCAGATAATGCGTACTCTCCCTATGTGATGTTGAATTATACAGGAATGAGCAATATACGGCATTTTCGCGGAAAATCTACCGTGGAATTGAAGCAAGACTTTTCAATGATAACGAAAGGGTTGAGTGGCAGGGTACAGGTTGCTTATGATACAGAGGTGAATCTGAAAGAACAGCGTGAAGTACTTCCTGAGATGTTTTATGCAGCGGGACGCCATTATACAGGTAAGCTCGGTCTATTTTCAAGTGTAGAGAGTAAACCTGTCACCTATAAACATCCTGAAGATATGCAATTCTATAAAGTACATTTCGAATCGATGCTGAATTACGAAAGGACTTTTGCAGAATATCATCGTCTGACCGGACTGCTGTACTATTACATGAGTAGTGAACAGAAGATAGATAAGGATCTTAATGATAAAGATCCGAGTTTGCAAAGTATGTATGCTATTCCAATCCGTTATCAGGGCCTTTCAGGGCGTATTACTTACGGACTTCGTGACACTTATTTCTTAGATTTGAATTTCGGCTATACGGGTTCAGCTAATTTTGCCAAGGAAAATCGATTTGGGTTCTTTCCCGCTATGGCTGCTGGATGGGTTCCTACCGGATATGAATGGGTACGTGAGAAGATGCCGTGGTTAGATTTCTTAAAGATTCGCGGATCTTACGGTATGGTAGGTAATGATCGTTTAACGAATACTCGTTTTCCTTATTTGACACTTATGAAGTCAGGTGGTGGCGGAGGTTGGGGGAGTTCCAACGGATTTATTACAGAGGAAGTAATCGGAGCTGATAATTTGAAATGGGAAGTTGCTAAGAAAGTGGATATTGGCGTTGAAGCTAAATTGTTTGGCGAACGTTTGAACTTTGTGGTAGATATTTTCCGAGATAAACGCGATGGTATTTATCAGGAACGTCAACTGATCCCGGAATATGCCGGTTTGCAGAAAATGCCGTATGGTAATGTCGGAAAAATGGTAAGCTATGGATCAGATGGTAATATCTCATTTACACAGAGAATCAATAAAGACATGTCGTTTACATTGCGTGGAAACTTTACTTATTCTGCCAATGAAGTACAAAACTGGGAACAGGCTGTACAGAAATATGGCTATAAGGATAAAGCAGGCTATGTGAATAATGCATATCGCGGATATATTGCTTTAGGACTTTTTCGAGATGAAGCAGATATTGCCGCCAGCCCCAAGCAAACTTTTGGAGATTATTTACCGGGTGATATCAAATATAAAGATGTGAATGGTGACGGTCAGATTACGGATGATGATCAGGTACCTTTATCCTATCCGAACTATCCGCGTTTGATGTACGGATTTGGTGGGGAATTTGTCTATAAAAACTTAACCTTAGGTGTCTTATTCAAAGGTACCGGTAATACTGATTATTATTTTGTAGACGATAATGGATATTGGGATAAAGGGAAAAATGGTGAAGGTTACATTCCTTTCTATGGTGGCAAGACCGGTAATGTACTGAAAATCGTTGCCGATCAGAATAATCGTTGGACGCCGGCTTCTTATTCCGGTGATCCTTCAACTGAGAATCCGAATGCAAAATTCCCTCGCCTTAGCTATGGTAGTAATAAGAACAATACCCAGTTCTCCACATTTTGGCATGCTAATTCACGTTATTTGAGACTACAGGAAGTGAGTGTGAACTATAACTTGGGTGCAGGTAAATTGTTGAAATATTTGGGAGTACGTTCTCTTGATTTACAATTTGTTGCGTCTGATTTATGTATTTGGAGTCCGATGAAACTGTGGGATGCTGAGCAGGCCGATCATAATGGTGGTGCATATCCTATTCCGCAGCGCTTTGCTTTCCAGATGTATGTGAATTTTTAAGTAATGTTTTTCTGATTTAATTTGAATGAGTATGAAATTCATAGATAAGAGTGTATTATTAATTTCGTGTTTAACATTGGGATTAATGAGCTCATGTGATTTTTTGAGTGTTGATAAGTATTTTGACGATACATTAAAATATGATTCGGTATTCTCTAATAAGAGGAATCTGGAAAAATATTTGTGGGGAGCAGCTGGAGAATTGCCGGACGAGAGTAAGATTTTCGGGAACGATGCTACTCCTGGTATTACGGCGGCCGATGATATTTTTACATTGATGGATCCTGGACTGTTTCATGGGAAAGCTCTGACATTGGGGCAGGTTTCTGCTGCCGATACTAAAGGTCTTGGTGTTTGGGGGACGTGCTATAAAGTGATTCGTAAAGCCAATCTGATAATGAGTAGGATGAACGAATGCAGGGATATCACTCCGTTAGAAAAACAGGAATTATTGGGATATGCTCATTTTTTGCGTGGATATGCTTATTACCATATTCTGATGAACTATGGACCGGTTATAATAATAGGAGATGAGCCTTTGGATACGAATGCAGATGCTGAATATTATGATCGTGCGCGTGCTACTTATGATGAATCAGTGGAGTATATTTGTTCTGAATTGGAAATGGCAGCCAAATATATATCATCTGATGTGCCCATTTTGAATTTTGGTCGTCCGTCTAAAGGGGCTGCTTATGCGATTATTGCCCGTATACGTTTGCAGGCTGCCAGTCCGGCATTTAATGGAGGTACAGCGGCCTATCGTTATTTTGGAGATTGGAAGCGTGGTACAGATGGTGTACAGTATATTTCTCAGACTTATGATGAAAGAAAGTGGGCTGTAGCGGCTGCTGCTGCCAGACGAGTGATGGAAATGGATGGTGGACAACGTTATACATTGCATACGGTAGTTGCTTTGTCTAATGGTGCATATATAACTCCTCCATTGCCGGCGGGTGTGCCTTCTGATCCTTTTCCGAATGGAGCTGGTGGAATTGACCCTTTGAAATCTTATACGGATATGTTCAATGGAGAAACTTATCCAACTCAGAACAAAGAATTTATCTGGGCCCGGAATTCCGGAGATGTGGCAGAATTCACACGTCAGTCTTTTCCGATAAATATGGGTGGCTACAACGGTATGTGCTTAACGCAGAAACTTATTGATGCATATAAAACGCGTAATGGAAAAACAATTCAGGAAGCGAGTCCCGATGAATATTCAGAAGAAGGCCAAACCAAAAAGGTAGAGACATTCTCTGCCTATCGTCTGAATAGAGATACGTATAATATGTATGCTAATCGTGAAATGCGATTCTATGCCTGCGTTGGATTTAGTGGGTGTTTCTGGCCGGCTACTTCATCTAACTCCACAGATAAGAAGAATGTAACGGTTACATATTATAAAGGAGGTTCTGCTGGAATGGACGCTGCTTCCGGAGAAGATGCAAAAGTAAACTATGCTGTGACCGGATATGTGTTGAAAAAATATATTAATCCATTTGACAGTTGGGCTGACGGGGGAACCCGGGTGAGTAAAGCGTTTCCTATTATTCGTTATGCTGAAATTCTTTTGTCTTATGCAGAAGCTGTTAATCATTTGAATAGTACGCACTCAATAACGATGGAAAGTGGCGAGACCTATCAACTGTCAAGAGCCGGTAACCTTCAAGATATGATTAGTGCTTTTAATCAGATTCGTTATAGAGCCGGTTTACCGGGCTTACGTCCACAAGATTATGTCACAGAAGAAAGTATGGATAAACAGATCGTGACAGAACGATTGGTGGAGTTCTTGGCTGAAGGACGACGTTTTTATGATATTCGTCGTTGGGGAATTTATGAGGAGGAAGAAAATAAACCGATTGAAGGAATGAATATAACAGGAGATCAATATGATTTCTATCAGCGTTCTGTTGTCACTCATGCCGATTACCGTAACCGTGTGGTTGATAGGAAGACCGTATTTTTACCTATTCCCCGGGATGAAATGAGAAAGGCCTCTAAACTGGACCAGAATCCGGGATGGGATGATTAATGTAAACAATATGAATAGAAGAATATTAATATGAAAGTAAGTCGTATATTATTGATAGCTGCTGTGACTGTTGGAATGACAGCATGTGACGAAGATGCACAATTTGACAAAGAATTGTACAAGAAAGTGATAAATGTCCTGAGCGTTGAAAATCTGACTTTTTCGGTGAATCACGATTTGAATCAGGAAGTGTCTACCGGATATATCAGTATTGGGTGCGGGGGAACGAAGCATATCGATCAGGATGTAACTGTAGAGCTGGAACCCGATAACGAGGCATTGGCTAAGTATAATAAGCTGAATTTTGATATTGATGAATCGAAATTTGCACATCTGCTTGATCCCGCCCGTTATGATATACCGCTTATGAGTACAGTGTTAAAAGCGGATAGTGAAGATAACTATAGTACTATACCGGTACATGTACGTCCGGAAGGATTGTCACCCGATTCTATTTATTTGATACCATTGCGTATAAAGAGTGTATCGGCATATGAGATAAATCCGGATAAGCGTACCGTCTTATATCGTGTGTTGTTGAAAAATGATTATGCTTTTCAATCGCCTGTAACAACTTATCAAACAAGAGGTCTGGAAGAACATTTTGATGCCGAAAAGGATAAAGATATTCGTAAATCCTTCTCGTTAACCCGTTATGTGTTACCTTTGACGAAGAACTCTATTCGTTGTTTTGTTGGGCTGAATAGTTATGATGCTTCTAAATTAACGAAAGCGGACATCAGGAAGTATGCAATGTGCATTACAATAAATGAAGATGCTACTTTAACCATTACTCCGATGGGGACTGCTCAAATTGAAATGTTGGATAAGGCAGGAGAAAGTAATTATTATACGACTTATGAAAAGAATAATATTAAATATCAGGCGTTTTATTTGAATTATCGCTATCGTTTGTTGAAAGATGGGAAAGACGGAAGCAATGGCGATGCCGATTATGATATTTGGTATACCATGGAAGAAACAATGATAAGGTAACAGGCATTGTATTTTAAGATAAATAAGGATTGTTTTCAGTGATTTTTTATTCAGGTCTCATGGGGGTAGAGATGCATAACAACAAATCGTTCCATGGGATCTGTTTTTCTATAGTAACACTTTTTAAAACACATGTAACTATTTATTTATGGTAAATATTGTACGTAAAATACTTATTGTATCCTTTTTAATGGGAATGAATTCCGTTGTAGAATTGAAAGCCTCTTCTGTTCAAAAACCGGTTGACTATGTAAATCCATACATGGGGAATATCAGTCATTTGTTGGTACCAACATATCCGATTGTACATCTGCCCAACAGCATGTTACGGGTTTATCCGCAAAGAAGTGATTATACTTCCGATAAAATTCATGGACTTCCTCTGATACAGATCAGTCATCGGGGATCTTTCGCTTTTAACCTATCGCCCTTTCAGGGAAATGAGTCTGAACTATCCCGGGTGATTAATTTTAATTACGACAATGAAGCCACAAAACCTTATCATTATCAGGTGGATTTGTGTAACCAACAATTGCATGTTGAATTTGCTCCGTCTCATCAATCCGCAATATATCATTTTAATTATAAGAAAAATAAAACTCCTTATCTTATCCTGAATGCAGGAAATGGTGAATTGGAGGTTGCTGGAAATATTATTTCCGGCTATCAGAATATGTGGAATAACTTGCGGGTATATGTTTATATGGAAATGGATGTGAAACCGACAAGGATAGGCACACTTCAGTCCGATAAATGGGAGGTAGGTAAACAGAAAGCTAAAGGAGACAATACTTGTGTGGTGGTTGCGTGGGAAGCTGCTCCGATGTCTTTGAATGTTCGTTACGGTGTTTCCTATATTAGTGTAGAGCAAGCAAAGAAGAATTTGAGAAGAGAAATTAAAAACTATAAGTTGAAAGATGTTGCAACCGCCGGACGCAAGATATGGAACGATGAGTTAGGTAAAATACAAGTCGCTGGTGGTACGAAGAATGATAAGTTTGTTTTTTACACCTCTTTATACCGTTGCCTGGAACGTCCGGTGAATATTAGTGAAGATGGACATTATTTCAGTGTATATGATAATGAAGTCCATGAGGATGCCGGATACGATTATTATACAGACGATTGGATATGGGATAGCTATCGGGCCGCTCATCCTTTACGGATATTGATGGATCAAAAGAAACAGACGAATATAATACGTTCTTATTTGAGAATGTCGGAATTGAGTTCAGACCATTGGTTTCCCAACTTCCCCGAAGTGACAGGTGATTCCCGGCGAATGAATTGTAACCATGGAGTTGCTATTATAGCAGATGCCTGGTATAAAGGGGTACGTGATTTTGATCTACAAGAGGCATATATTTATACTAAAGCAGGAATAGAAGAGAAGACATTGGCTCCATGGTCGAGTGCCAAATCTGGTTGGATAGATCAATTTTATAAAGAGAAAGGCTATATACCCTCTTTGATGCCCGGAGAAAAAGAGACAGTACTTGAGGTTAATTCTTTTGAAAAACGTCAGTCGGTGGCTGTGACATTAGGAACGTCGTATGATCAATGGTGTCTGTCACGTATTGCTGCTGCTCTTGGACTAAAGACGGAAGCGGATTCTTATTTGTCATCTTCTTATAACTATCGGAATCTGTTTAATTCGAAAACTTTATTTTTTCATCCTAAAGATAAAGATGGCTATTTTATAGAACCATTTGATTATCGTTTTTCCGGAGGAATGGGCGCACGTGAGTATTATGGTGAGAACAACGGCTGGACTTATCGTTGGGATGTTCAACACAACTTTGCCGATTTAGTGCAGATGATGGGAGGAGCTGATGCTTTTGTTAATAACTTAGACGCGACCTTTAATGAATGGCTGGGCAAACCTAAGTATGAATTTTATTCTCAACTACCCGATCACACCGGGAATGTGGGGCAGTTTTCGATGGCTAATGAGCCTTCTTTGCATATTCCTTATTTATATAACTATGCACAAGCTCCCTGGAAGACGCAAAAGCGGATACGTTCGCTGATTCATCAGTGGTTTAGAAATGACCTGATGGGAGTTCCCGGAGATGAGGACGGTGGCGGACTGTCTTCTTTTGTTGTTTTCTCAATGATGGGTTTTTATCCGGTCACTCCGGGACTACCGGTATATAATATTGGAAGTCCGTTCTTCTCTTCCGTTAAATTAAAGCTATGTAGTGGAAGTGTTTTGGAAATCGTTGCCCGTAATTGCTCGGTTGACAATAAATATATTCAGTCCGCTAAACTTAATGGCAAAGTATGGTCTAAGCCTTGGTTTAGCCACGAAGATATAATGAATGGAGGCAAACTGGAATTTATAATGGGAAACCAGTGTAATCCGGAATGGGGATCAGGTGTAAATGACGCTCCTCCTTCACTTGAGGATACATGTATTAATGATTAATTTAACTATATGAAGATTAGAACCTTATTTTTATCATTCTTTTTAGTGTACAGTTGTTTGCCATTGAATGCGCAAAGGGCTGAGATTTATACCACTTCAGAACAATTACCATGGCAAAAGACTCGTATTAAAGTTCAGAAGTATGCTGAATCGAATGCGGATATTATCGTTTCTGAGTTTCAGGAACAGGTTATAGATGGCTTTGGAGGATGTTTCAATGAGTTGGGATGGGACGCTTTGACTCTGTTGTCAGAAAAACAACGTAAAACTATTCTGGAAGAATTATTCGGGCCGGATGGAGTACGATATACTTTCTGCCGTTTACCAATCGGTGCGAATGACTATGCCCGTGATTGGTATAGTTTTAATGAATGTCCGGATGACTTTGAGATGAAGAATTTTAGTATAGAACGTGATAAAACAGGATTGATTCCATATATAAAGGCGGCATTGGCTATTCAACCGGATTTAAAGCTATGGGCTTCACCGTGGAGCCCTCCGGTTTGGATGAAAACCACCCGGCACTATGCGACGGCTCCTGGCGATCATAATGATTTTACAAAGGAAAACGAAGTAGCAGGAGATCATTTTATTCAAAAACCGGAATATCTCAAAGCCTACACTCTCTATTTATCTAAGTTTATAAATGCTTATAAGGAGAATGGTATTGATATTTCTCTGCTACAGTTTCAGAATGAACCGTATACAAAGCATCAGTGGCCGAATTGTAGTTGGACACCCCAGGCTATGGCAAACTTTATAGGTAAATATCTGGGCCCTGTATTTAGCGAAAAACATCCGGATGTCGATTTATGGTTCGGTACGTTCAATTGTAACAAGATGGAAGACCTGAAGTGTGTAATGGAGAATGCCGATGCCTCTGAGTATATCCGTGGGATCGGTCTGCAATGGGAAGGAAAAGATGTTGTAGCCGATATTCATCGGGAATATCCTACTATGAAATTGATGCAAACAGAAAACGAATGTGGCAGTGGTACTTTCGATTGGGCGGCTGCGGAACATACTTTTGATTTGCTGAAAATCTATTTAAATGGCGGCGTCAATTCTTATATGTACTGGAATATGGTGTTGGCGGATGATGGAGCCAGTTCCTGGGGCTGGAAACAAAATACGATGATTCGTATTGATTCGCAGACGAAAGAGGTGATTTATACGCCGGAATTTTATCTGATGAAGCATTTAAGTCATTTTGTAAGAAGAGGAGCCTGTAAACTGAAAGTCTTGAATGGTGATGATGTACTGGCATTCAAAAACCTTGATAATCAGATTGTCATCCTTTGCGCTAATAAGGATAAGAAAGAACGGGAAGTACGGATAGCTTGTAAAGGCTATGTGATAAATATTAAACTGGCTCCCAAAACATTTAATACGATAACCCTTTAATTATTAAACAATAAATTTGCATAATGAAGATTCTGAAATTAATAGGATGCTTGATTCCATTGTTAGTGTTCTCTCTGTCCGGACAGGCACAGAACAAGACTGAGTTGTTTCGTGACATGACCGCTCCTCAGCATGAGCGTATTTTAGATTTGCTTAATAGATTGACGGTGGAAGAAAAGGTCTCTCTGTTGGTGAACGACGCAAGGGAAATTCCCCGTCTTAACATAGATAAATATAATCATGGCAATGAAGCCTTACACGGAGTAGTTCGTCCGGGTGAGTTTACAGTGTTTCCTCAGGCTATAGGCTTGGCTGCTACCTGGAATCCTAATCTTATTTTTCGGGTATCCACTGCTATTTCGGATGAAGCACGAGGACGTTGGAAAGAGTTGGATTATGGAAAGAAACAGATTGCTGGTGGCAGTGATCTGCTTACGTTCTGGTCACCTACAGTAAATATGGCCCGTGACCCTCGTTGGGGCAGAACTCCTGAAACTTATGGGGAAGATCCCTTCCTCTCCGGAAGGATTGGTTGTGAGTTTGTCAAAGGTTTGCAAGGAGACAATCCCCGTTACTTGAAAACAGTCTCTACTCCGAAGCACTTTGCTGCTAATAATGAAGAGCATAATCGTTCAAGTTGTAATGCCAGGATGTCCGAACGTGATTTACGTGAATACTACTTGCCTGCTTTTGAGCGTTGTATCGTTGATGGTAAGGCACAATCCATCATGATGGCTTATAATGCTGTAAACGATGTTCCTTGTACTGTCAACACCTATCTGATCAAGAAAGTATTGCGTGGTGACTGGAACTTTAACGGTTATATTGTTTCGGACTGTAGTGCCCCCGAATGGATGGTGACAAAACATAAATATGTGAAAAATCTGGAAGCAGCTGCTACATTGGCTCTCAAAGCCGGACTTGATCTGGAGTGTGGAGATCGTGTGTATACGGCTCCATTGCTGAAGGCATACAACGAATACATGGTCAGCGAAGCGGAAATAGACTCTGCTGCTTATCATATTTTACGTGGAAGGATGCTTTTGGGGCTTTTTGATGATCCGTCGCAGAATCCTTATAATAAAATAGAACCCTCTGTCATAGGTTGTAAAGAACATCAGGAATTGGCTTTAGAAACAGCTCGCCAAAGTATGGTTCTTCTAAAGAATCAGAAGAATTTCCTGCCTTTAAACCGGAAAAAGATAAGATCCATTGCCGTAGTAGGTATCAGTGCTGCCCATTGTGAATTCGGGGATTATAGTGGTAATCCTAAAAATACTCCGGTTTCTGTACTTGATGGCATTAAGAAATATGCCGAGAATGCAAATATAAAGGTAGTACATGCCCCTTGGGTATCCAGTGGTACTGATTTTGATCCCATCTCCAAGGGCTTTTTCCCAAATGGCCTGAAAGCAGAATATTTCGATAACAGCGATCTGCAAGGTACACCTTCTGTACGTATGGAAGAAGAGTTACTTTATGATCCTGTTCACCGTCCTGATCGATTTCAACCTGAAGCTCCTATGTCTATTCGTTGGACAGGGACTTTAAAGCCGGTTGTATCGGGTGATTATACCTTAGGGTTGAAAACAGACGATGGTTGCCGCTTGTTTTTAGATGGTAAGAAACTAATAGATTCCTGGACAGAGAGAAGTGCCCAGATGGATCAAGTCGTAGTGAAGCTGGAAGCCGGTAAAACGTATGATTTAAGAGTGGAATATTTTGATGGTGGTGGTGACTGTTTCGCACGCCTTTACTGGAAAGCACCGGTTACAGATCAGACCAACCGTTTAGCATTGTTTGGAGATGCTGGAAAAGTAGCAAAGGAATGTGACGTGACAGTAGCGGTACTGGGTATTAATAAATCTATTGAAAGAGAAGGGCAGGATCGTTATTCGCTTGAGTTACCTATTGATCAGCAAGAGTTTATTAAAGAGCTTTATAAAGTAAATCCAAATACGGTTGTAGTGTTGGTTGCCGGGAGTTCTATGGCCATTAATTGGATGGACGAAAATGTTCCGGCTATACTGAACGCATGGTATCCCGGTGAACAGGGAGGTAATGCAGTGGCCGAAGTTCTGTTTGGTGATTATAATCCGGGTGGACGTCTTCCATTGACCTATTACAACTCGTTGGATGAACTTCCTGCGTTTGATGATTATTCTGTGAAGAACAGGACCTATCAATATTTTGAGGGAAAACCTTTGTATGAGTTTGGCTACGGATTGAGTTATACGAATTTTAAATATAAGAAAAAGAGTATTATGCAGTCAAATGATACGGTTGACATTACATTCAATCTCTCCAATGTAGGAAAGTACGATGGTGATGAGGTAGCTCAGGTATATGTCCGTTATCCGGAAACGGGGACATACATGCCGTTAAAGCAACTGAAAGGTTTCTCCAGAGTACATTTAAAGAAAGGAAAATCTGCAGATATTACTATTTCTATACCTAAAAAGGAGTTACGTTATTGGGATGAGAAGACCCGTCAGTTTGTGACTCCCACAGGTGAGTATGTTTTTCAGGTGGGTGGTTCTTCTGAGAATATTAGCATTGAGGAAACTATTAAGATAAGTACTGTATCCTAATTAAATGATCGTATCATTGAAACGCAGATTATCGCAAATTTACGTAAAGAATATCGTTCCTTAAGTGCAGCAAGCCATCTAATCTGCGAAAATCTGCGATCATTTGCGTTTCAATAAAACACTGGCATAGTATGAATTAAATTTGAAGTACCACTTAATAAAATAGATAATTCAATAGGTAGTTATTACTGATAGACTTGTGCAGGAATAAAAATAAATAAAAAGGAATATGATGAAACAGCTTATTATCACTTTATGCTTGAGTACAGCTACTCTGGTTGGTATGGCACAAAATGAGCCTTACAGGAATCCCAATCTCTCTCCGGAAGAGCGTGCCGAAGATTTGTTAGGGCGGCTAACCTTAAAAGAAAAGGTAACTCTGATGCAAAATGAATCTTTCCCGATAGAGCGTTTGGGTATAGCTCACTACGATTGGTGGAATGAAGCGTTACACGGTGTGGCTCGTGCCGGAATTGCTACTGTTTTCCCAATTACTATGGGGATGGCATCATCGTTTGATGACAAAGCTATAGAGGATATATTCACAGCAGTCAGCGATGAGGTTCGTGCCAAGTATCACGATGCACATCGGCAAGGTCGGAGAGGCGTGCGTTGCGAAGGCCTGACTTTTTGGACTCCAAATATAAATATCTTTCGTGATCCGCGCTGGGGACGTGGTCAGGAGACCTATGGAGAAGATCCCTATTTGACAAGTCGTATGGGAGTGGCAGTAGTAAAAGGTTTGCAAGGGCCGGCCGATGCCAAGTACGATAAACTTCACGCTTGTGCCAAGCATTATGCAGTGCATAGCGGGCCGGAAGCTAAACGACACTCCTTCAATGCTGAGAATATTTCTCCCCGTGATTTGTGGGAAACCTATTTACCGGCTTTTAAAACATTGGTACAAGAAGCTGATGTGAAAGAGGTAATGTGTGCTTACAACCGGTTTGAGGGCGATCCTTGCTGTGGAAGTAATCGACTGCTGACTCAGATTTTACGTGACGATTGGGGATATAAGCATGTGGTGGTGAGTGATTGCGGAGCTATCAGTGACTTTTTCTATAGTGATCGCCATGCTACCCACAAGAACGCGGCCGATGCCAGTGCGGCAGCTGTGCTCAGTGGAACGGATTTGGAGTGTGGCATTGAATACGCTCACTTGGACAAGGCGGTAAAAGAGGGGCTTATCTCTGAAGAGAGAATCAACACCAGCTTGTTTCGTCTGTTGAAAGCCCGTTTTGAATTAGGAGAGATGGACGATGATGCTTTGGTTCCTTGGAGTAAGATTAGTATCGATACGGTAGATTGTCAGATGCACAAGCAAATGGCTTTGGATATTACCCGCAAATCGATGGTATTGCTACACAACAATGGGGTATTGCCATTGGGTAAAACCGGTGCTCGTATAGCCGTAATGGGACCTAATGCAAACGATTCAGTCATGCAATGGGGAAATTATGAAGGGACTCCATCTCACACGGTGACTGTTCTTGAAGGAATCCGTAATAAAATAGGTAATGTTATTTACGAGAAAGGATGTGAGTTACTCACGAACCAAGTATTCGATTCTTATTTCAGCGAAATATCTAACAACGGTAAACCTGGCTTTACCGGTACTTATTGGAATAATCTGGATTTGAAAGGTGAAGTGGCAGCTATACAGCAAGTCAGCACTCCTTTCAACTTCAATAATGGAGGTAATACGGTTTATGCTCCGGGAGTGAACCTTTACAACTTTACTGCTTCGTATGAGGGAACTTTCCGTCCGAAGAGTAATGGTGATTATACATTGGTTATTGAAGGTGATGATGGCTATCGTGTATACGTGAATGGACAAGAGGTCATTAACTATTGGGGTACACATGCCAGCGCTAAAAGGGAATATACCCTGAAAGCTGCTGCCGGGAAAGAGTATAAGATCAAGATAGAATATATGCAGGCTGGTGCTGAGGCTGTATTGCGTTTCGACTTGGGTATCTATCGTCAGATTGCTCCCGAAGCAGTAGCCGAAAGAGTGAAGGAGGCGGATGTTGTGATTTTTGTTGGTGGTATTTCTCCTAATCTCGAAGGTGAAGAGAAGAACTTTGTGAATTGTCCCGGCTTCGTTGGTGGTGATCGGACTTCAATCGAACTGCCGGAAGTACAGCGTAACATTCTGAAGGCATTGAAGAAAGCTGGTAAGAAAGTGATCTTTGTCAATTGTTCCGGTTCGGCAATGGCATTGGTGCCCGAAACTCAATCATGTGATGCCATATTGCAAGCATGGTATCCCGGTCAGGCTGGCGGAACAGCAGTCGCTGATATTATATTTGGTGATTATAATCCGAGTGGTAAATTACCTGTTACTTTCTATAAAAACACAGAGCAGTTACCCGATTTTGAAGATTACAGTATGAAAGGACGCACTTATCGGTATATGACAGAGAGTCCCTTATTTCCCTTTGGTTATGGATTGAGTTATACAACATTCCAATTTTCAAAAGCCGGATTAAATAAACGGGTGGCTACTATCAATCAGCCGGTGCAATTTAAAGTTAATGTAAAGAATACAGGTAAACGTGATGGAACTGAGGTAGTACAGATTTATATTCGTAAAGCGGACGATGAGGAGGGGCCGGTGAAAAGCCTTCGGGCTTTCCGTCCGGTAACCTTGAAAGCGGGTAAGTCTGCTACAGTCAACATCACACTTTCACCGGATACTTTTGAATTTTTTGATCCCGAAACTAATACCATGCGTATTGTACCGGGAGATTATGAAATTATGTATGGTAACAGTTCGAATACTTTGCCGGAAAATAAGCTGAGTCTTCAGTTGAAATGAAAAGAGTTAGTTGAAGAATCGCAGGAAATGGGGATTAGTCGTCTATGACGGCAATCCCCATTTTTTTCATTAAGAAGCAAGCATTCATATTCTGTGCTACTCCGTTCTTCATTTGATAAGAGAAAGTAAGCTCACTGTTGGTGATCTCTGCTTCAAAACAATAGTTGCGGATATCTTCGGGGAAGAGATTAATAAGTGTCCCCAACATAAGGTCGTGTGTGGCTATGATACCATTAGCCTGCAGTGCCATAAATTGCTTGATAAGGGCAAAAGAACCTTTTTGCTTATCGGTGGAGTTTGTTCCTTTCAATATTTCGTCAAGGATGATGAATAGCTCTTCACCTGCATTGAGCTTATCGATGATAAGTTTCAGACGTTTTAGTTCGGCAAAGAAATAAGATTCATTATCCGTAAGTGAATCGCTGGTGCGCAGACTGGTGATTAGGCGGGACGGATACAGTTTCATTCGTTTGGCCCATACAGGTGCACCTATGCAGGCTAATAGGTAGTTGATTCCTACTGTACGCAGGTACGTACTTTTCCCTGCCATGTTAGCCCCTGTAATAATGATGAAGAAAGGACGTTTGGCGATATCTATATCATTGCATACACACTTATCACGGTTCATGAGTGGATGTCCCAATGCCTCCGCTTCCATAGAGAAGGGAGTAGAAGTAATTTGTGGGTAGATATACTCCGGATGGTTGTAAGCGAAAGTAGCTAATGAACAATAAGCATCCATCTCTCCGATAGCTTTGAGCCAGGATGGGAGTTCGGAAGCATGCTTTTCTTTCCAGGCTTCTATCCGCATAATCTGTCGTAATTCCCAGAAAAGAGCACCGTTCAGAACAAAAGACATCAGCATATTATTACGCTGGTCAAGTGCATTCATCAAAGCAGTAAGTTTTTTAACAGCCTGTGAGGCGGTTTGTTTGTCACCACCTACAAGTTCCTTTATCTCCTGTAGTGCAGCACTATGATACTCTTTTTCTTCAATGATATGAATGAGGCTGGCATAAGTAGCAAGTATCTGAAGCCTCTTTCCATAGAGTGCCTGCATCTTTGTTATTCCTCTTGAAAAGGCAAAGCTGAGAAGGAAGAAGCCAACGAAGATAATACCTGGTACTGTACCTGATACTATACCTGCTATGGCCAGTGCTATAAATATAATATTAATAGCAGGAACGATGAAAGGAAGTGCCCGGAGGATAGCATGATTCCTATAATAACTGGGACTGTCGGCCCATGCTTTTATTTCCTCTTCATCGGCAGATTTTCCTTTGTATAGCAAACCGAGTATACGGAAACGCTGGCGCATCTTTAGTTCCGGGGCAAGTTCCCTTACAGCTTCCTGACGTTTTTCTATTTCAGTTTTACTTTCCAGATGGGTATTGAGCCAGGCAGCCAGCCGTTTTTTGCCTAAATCAGTTGAAGTACGGTTGATATACTGGAAAAGTGAACGTTCACCAAACACATCGAGGTCATATGAATAGAGATGTGCCGGATTGATAAATTCTTCTCCATTGTCAAAAGAAGAACTGTCGTATTCTATAGCCTGAAGTTCTTGCTGGTTTATTTCTATTTTCTTTTCGAGATACTCTTTTTGATAAAACAAACGATTGTGTAACTTTACCAGAAAAAGGAAAGGGACGAAAGTAAGGGCAACCACACCTGTGATAACAATCCATCCATTGTCCCAAAAATGAATAACTCCTGCAATGCCGGCTACGAATAATATTAGTCTTAAAGTGCCAATACGGTAGATCTGTTGCTTTGCTTTTCCGAGTTTCTGCTCTGCACTCTTAATGATATCCTGATAAGTATTGATAATATTCTTTAGCTGTTCCATATTATTTTATTTGTTTTTTACAAAAGTAGTATAATTAACAGGTAGCGTGTGTGGGGCTTGTTTTTGTCAATAGCAGATTTACTTTTTATTAACTAAAGTAGGCTATTTCAGGAGAAAGTACCAATATTGACCAGTAATGAGTGTTTCCCACACGGGGAGATACGACGAGCGATGGTTCATTGAAGCGTAGATGAACGCAGATTTTCGCAAAGAAAAATAAGTATAAGATAAAGAAGAACAGGATTTTGATCTGCGATAATTCGCGTTAATCTGCGTTTTATCCGGATAATAAAACTCTGTGAAATTTACCACAGACAGAGTTATCGATCAGTAACGAAGATTATGGGCATATCTTTTCGGTGCCGGAAGTGTCCCTAAACGCCGTTGTTACCCTTGTCCGGTATTGTTTTCTGTCTTTCTCAGAAAGGAACGTTCTTTTTTCCGGTGCACAGCGTTGTTTTACATGTACATGTAAAGCTGCATGAGATGCACATGTCGTACTGTTCCACATGCACATGTCGTACTGCTTTACATGTACATGTAAAACAACGCTATACACCGAGGCACAGGGCCGACGCATTAAATAATTTACTATTGCATATGTACTTTTCTTATTGTTATTTAATTGAATATTAATTATTTAGTATTATTTTATTTCGTTTATATTTCG
>NZ_CATJGZ010000045.1:0-83101 GCF_949740115.1 Bacteroides sp. 41_26 | reverse complement strand
GATTTACAGAGCTTTTAATCAGGAATACTCGTACTCGAAGCGGGACTTGAACCCGCACAGCCGCAATGGCCAAAGGATTTTAAGTCCTTCGTGTCTACCATTCCACCATTCGAGCATCCTTTCAAAGAGAGCGGAAAACGAGACTCGAACTCGCGACCCTAACCTTGGCAAGGTTATGCTCTACCAACTGAGCTATTTCCGCGTTTTTTCAACGAGTGCAAAGATACAGAGTTTCCTTGTTTCTGCCAAATATTTTTAAAGGAAAGTTTATAAATGAAAGATACAAAGTTCATCCGGAGGATACGTAGTTATCAAAAAAGTAATTATAGAAATCTTTTAAGAAAGAAGAAAAGCATCAAACAAAAAGCCCGTTTATATGTAATCAATTGATATACAATGACATATTTCTCTTATTTTAAATATGACCAAAGTGTACACTTTGGCATATGTTAATTGTACACTTCAGTCATACCAAAGTGTACAATCCTGATATGCTAAAGTGTACAATTCTGTAAAACGAAACCGGAGTGTTAAAATTAGAATTAACATCCTTAACAAATTACCTGTTTTTAGGATGAACCTAATACTAAGAGGAGATTAACGTATGAATTATGTATACCTAATCAGTATTAAAGAAGGTACAATCAATTCATTACCCAAAAGCAGTCATACTTTTATATAACAGAGCAAGAGTTACTGAAAAAAGAGAAATATCCGTTATTTAATTACGAACTTGCAATGTAGTACCGCTCACAATCACATTGTATCGTTTCAGATACTCTTTTCCTTCTCCTTCTACCGGAGCTCCACTGCTACTCAGATTATACTTTGTTTTGCATTTGGGACAGATAGCAGTGCCCAGTCCATCATCCTGTACATCTATTGAAACATTACGACTGGCCTCCACCGGACAGGCTGCATCAAAAGCAGTGTAATCATACCCCTGAGAATAGATAGATTGCCCAATTATCAGACCTGCATATCCAACAGGAATACCGTTTACATTTTTTGCTTTCTTTATAAATTGCCCAGGGATAGCCAATTTAGAATACTCACCCTGTACCAGATCGCACGAGAAATAGAACGAAACATCCGGGATAGTTGATTTATAGGAGTCGTCACAAGCAACGACACCTATAAATAGCAATATGACAAGAAATAATCTACGCATCTATATTCTCCTTTCTTTAATTAACGGGCAAGTAAAGCTTTCTCTGCTTCTTCCATTCCGCGGAAATTAAACTCTTCTACCACCTTCTGCATCAAAGCAGAGATTTCCGCATTGCATAGATTACCAATACTTCCCTCATGCGTATGATGTACCTGTTTGCTATGTGAGAAATTTCCAGCTTCAATATCAAGTCCCACCTTTTTATAAGCATCCCGGAAAGGCATTCCCTCACGAGCCAGACGATTCACCTCTTCCACGCTAAAAATAAACAGATATTTATCATCATCAAGAATATGTTCATTCACCTTGATTTCATTCATAATATAAGTAGTCATCTGCAAGCAGTCCTTCAGTTCCTGGAAAGCAGGCAAAAAGACTTCCTTAATAATCTGAAGATCACGAAAATATCCTGAAGGCAGGTTATTAGCTATCATCATGATTTGTTGTGGAAGTGACTGAAGTTTGTTACACTTGGCACGAGTTAACTCAAAGACATCCGGATTTTTCTTATGTGGCATAATACTGGAACCTGTGGTACAGTCGTCCGGCAACTTCACAAAACCAAAGTTCTGGCTATTGAACATACAAGCATCAAAGGCAAGTTTAGAAATAGTCCCTGCAATAGTAGCAAGTGCAAAGGCAACATTACGTTCCAGCTTACCACGCCCCATCTGGGCATATACCACATTATAATTAAGAGAATCGAAGCCCAACAAACGAGTAGTCATGGTACGATCCAACGGAAAAGAAGAACCATACCCCGCAGCTGAACCTAATGGATTGCGGTTACACATCTTAAAAGCTGCCTGTAGAAAAAGCATATCATCTACCAGGCTTTCGGCATAAGCACCAAACCAAAGTCCAAAAGAAGAAGGCATAGCAATCTGCAAGTGAGTATAACCAGGCATCAACACCTCTTTATATCTTTCACTCTGAAGAATAAGTACATCAAACAGCTGTTCCACTGCTTCGGCCACCTCTTTCAATTGTGTACGGGTAAAAAGTTTTAAATCAAGAAGTACCTGATCATTGCGAGAACGGCCGCTATGTATTTTCTTACCAACATCACCCAAACGCCGGGTCAACATCAACTCTACCTGAGAGTGCACGTCTTCTACTCCATCTTCTATTACGAACTCTCCCCGTTCCGCTTCTGCATAGATATTTTTCAGTTCTGCCAACAACAGAGTCAGCTCCTCTTTTGTCAATAAACCGATGCTTTCGAGCATAGTGATATGAGCCATGGACCCCATCACATCATGTTTAGCAAGATAAAGGTCCATCTCACGATCACGTCCAACAGTGAAACGTTCTATCTCTTTATTTACCTGAACGGATTTCTCCCAAAGTTTCTGTGCCATACTATTTAGTAGTTAGTAGTAAGTAATTAGTAGTCAAGTAGTAAGTAGTCAAGTAGTAAGTAATGTAGATACTTTTAATAATCAAAGCAAAAGGAGAAAAGAGCAAATGAAACATTTCTACTTGACTACTTACTACTTAACCTCTTACTACTACCCCATTAATATTGAATCATTGCCAACATATCCACCATTTTCTCCAATCCTTCCTGAAGCGGTTTCTGCACCATGGCTTTCATAAAAGGATTTAGTTCCATACCGATAGTAACCTTCAGCTTACACTCTTCATCAGTTGTTGCAACAAGCTGAATCCAGAGATTGAAAGGTAGCGGAGAGTTAGTGGTCTCAAACTTAATACATTTACTTGGCTCACGTTCCACAATCTTCAATGTCAACTGCCCAACAGGAGCCACACTGAAACTCAAGGTATCAGAATCAAAACTTATATCCTTCACCTTATCTTCCGGCAAACGATCTTTTAAGGCCTCCAGATTGCTAAGATCGGACAATTTCTCATAAACCCGCTCCTGGCTGTAAGGTATCACTTTTACAGTACTTTCAAATTTAGTCATCTTATTTTCATTCTTATAAAGACAAAAAAAGAACTATCCGAACAAAATCTGTCCGAATGGCTCTCCTTTAAATCCATCTATAATTAAATATCTTTGTTACTTTCCAGCGTCCCAATGTGCAGGGTCTTTACGCCATTCGTTCAAAGTCGCAATATCCGTATCCTCAATATAACCGGTTTGAAGTGCAACTTCAAGTACAGCTTCGTAGTTTGTCAAAGTCACCAAAGGCACTTTTGCATCCTTGAACGCTTTCTCTGCGACAGGGAAACCATACGTATAAGCAGCAATCATACCTATTACTTCACAGCCATCCCGACGAATTGCTTCTACTGCCTTCAAACTACTACCACCGGTGGAAATCAAATCTTCTACAACGACAACCTTCATTCCGGGACGAAGTTCTCCTTCAATTAAGTTTTCTAATCCATGATCTTTCGGGGTAGAACGAACATACACGAACGGAAGATTCAATGCATCAGCCACCAACGCTCCCTGAGGGATCGCTCCTGTAGCAACACCAGCAATGGCATCTACCTGCCCGAATCGTTCTAATATCAGACGAGTGGTTTCAATCTTCACAAAATTACGAAGAGACGGATAGGAAAGAGTTTTACGGTTATCACAGTAAAACGGTGATTTCCATCCGGAAGCCCATGTAAAAGGATTGGCTGGTTGAAGCTTAATCGCTTTAATCTTCAGTAACTTCTCAGCAAATAATCTCTCTAAGTTTTTCATAACTAAACTAACTTGATAATTATAGAGTGCAAAAATACAGAAATAGAACGAAACAAGAAAGAAGATTCCGGTTATTTTTTTTAATCGTCCTGTGCTTCATCATCCGACACCTCTATGCAGCACTTGATATCTTTCATTTCAAAGCCACGACTCATAGCAAAACGAATTAGTTTTCCATTTAATTCGTATTCATCTTTCCCGCGAACACTCTTACGTTTGGAAGCAAGTAAATCACGCAGCACTGCAAGATATTCTTCCTGATCGATCTCATTCAAATGACGCCAAGCCACATCGGACGGTATTTTTTTCATATATAAGCCCTGTCCTATTTTCATCTTTCCCCATTTGGCAAAGCGAAATTTATCACCAATAAAAGCACGGCAATAACGCTCATCATCAATGTATTTTTCAGCTTCGAGACGGGCAAGTATGCGCTCTATGGCATCGTAGGCAATACCCCACTTTTGTAATTTATCACTCACTTCTGCCCGGCAATGTTCTGCGGCAGAGCAATAGGCAGCTACACGGTTTAGCGCCTCTTCTTCGGTCATTGTATTCATTTATGCGTAGTTACAATTCTATCGTTTCCTGATATATCTTTTATAATACAAGGATGACAATACCCTAAATCAGTAAGCATACAGACGATTTCGCAACCGTATGCACGGTTTATTTCAAAGTAAAGTTTTCCTCCGGGGTTCAACAATTGTCTTCCCAACACAGCAATCCGGCGATAAAAGCGTAATGGATCATTATCGGGCACAAACAAGGCAAGCTCCGGTTCCCAATCAAGTACATTAGGCTCCATGTCTACCTTTTCAGATTCGGTCACATAGGGAGGATTACTAACAATAATATCAAAACGTTGCCTAGAATCTGTCTCTGCCAATACATCTTTTCGCTCAAAAGAAACGGCTGAACCCAGAACTTCATTGTTTCGCCGGGCTACAGCAAGTGCTTCTTCCGAAATATCCCAGGCTGTCACTTTAGCTTGTGAAATGGCAAGAGACAAAGAGATAGCAATACACCCACTTCCCGTACCAATATCCAATATCCGGGGAGCATCATTCAAATTCTCTCTAACAACAAGTTCCACTAATTCTTCTGTCTCCGGACGGGGAATAAGTACCCCCGGTGCTACGTAGAAAGAGCGTCCCAGAAAGATTGCCATTTTCCGTATATATTGTATCGGCTCATTTTTTCGTAAACGCTGCAGAATGTTTTCCAGTTCGTACTGTTTGCTTTCGGATAAATTAATATCTTTGCCCAGATAAATGTCGAGTGCATCCATACCCAACAGATCACACCAAATCATCATCGTCAGGCTTTTCAGTTCCTGAGGAGGATAAATATCTTGTAATACCTGACGGATATAAGTAGAAACCCGGTTCATGTCTATCTGTTTTTGGGATGCAAAAGTACAAATATTATAGTAAAAGGCTGAAAAATGGAAGAAGAAAAATACATGCGGCGCTGTATTGAACTGGCACAAAATGGTTTATGTAATGTGTCTCCCAATCCAATGGTAGGAGCTGTAATTGTATGTGACGGGCAAATTATAGGCGAGGGGTATCACATTCGCTGCGGACAGGCACACGCCGAAGTAAATGCAATTCATTCGGTAAAAGACGAGTCTTTGTTAAAACGTTCTACTATTTATGTTAGTCTGGAACCATGCTCCCACTATGGAAAAACACCTCCATGCGCCGATCTTATTATAGAGAAACAGATTCCACGTATCGTTATTGGCTGCCAGGACCCTTTTTCAAAAGTAGCCGGACAAGGAATACAAAAATTACGTAATGCCGGAAGAGAAGTAACTGTAGGAATACTCGAAAATGAATGTCGTCATCTGATACGCAGGTTTATTGTATTCAATACGCTCCACCGCCCTTACATCACCCTCAAATGGGCAGAATCAGTAGATGGATTTATTGACATAAACCGCACAGACGGACAACCGGTAATACTTTCAACTCCACACACTGCCTTGTTAGTACATAAAAAAAGAAGTGAATCGGATGCTATCATGGTAGGTACACACACGGCGCAGCTCGACAATCCTTCATTAACAGTACGCAACTGGTACGGCAAGGATCCGGTACGGGTAGTATTGGACAGAAATCTATCACTTCCCTCTGACCTGCACCTTTTTGATGGTAGTGTTCCGACACTCGTTTTTACATCCCAAAAACATCCGGAACAGAAAAACATAGAATATATCGTACTCGATTATGAAAAAGAATTATTGCCACAGATAATGAACGCCCTCTATCATCGTGGTTTACAATCAATATTAGTAGAAGGAGGTGCACAATTACTCCAATCGTTTATTGATAATAACCTATGGGACGAGGCATTTATAGAAGAAGCCAAGGTTACGTTAGATTCGGGTGTTAAAGCACCTGAAATAAGAAATAAAATTAGTTATTCCGATAAAAAACATTTTGGAGTAAAAATAAAGCACTACACGAACAAAAATGTGTAAATTGGCTCTATTCAGAGGGTTTTCTATCGATAAAAAGCCTGTTATTATCTATAATTTTATATAAAACTTCCCCACAATGTTCTATATCGGAAAAAATGTTCCTATTTTTGCAACTTGTAAATAAACACAATCTTTCAAATGAGAATTAAGTTTTTATCAGTAATTGTGAGTTTCTTGCTTGTGTCATTTGCCATGAGCTCTTGTCTTGGCGATGACGATCCTATTGAGTATAGCCCGAATGCACTTCTACAGGCATTTGAACTTGACAAGGTTTTGGGAGTTAATTATCAATTCACAATTGATCAGCTTACCGGAGAAATATACAATCAGGATTCATTGCCGGTAGGTTCAGATACGATTATTGATAGAATCCTGATAAAGACCATGACAGTAGCAGGTTTTGTTACTATCAGAAACTCAGCAAATACAGAAGACTCCATATTTAATATAGCAGACTCTGTAAATCTGGTAGGAACAGTGGAAAAACCTTTCAGATTTAAAGTATGGGCACCGGACATGGAACATACGAAAGAGTATGCACTATCAGTGCGTGTACATCAGCAACAACCGGATTCTCTGAATTGGGGTAAAGGCCCAATAGGTACTAATTTTGCACCTCAGATAAAAGGTAAACAGAAATCTATCATTTTCAATAACCAGATTTATGTTTATGGACCAAGTTCTTCTTCTGTATACTACACAACCCTATCCAATGGACAACTTGGAACAGATGGAACATGGAATTCAGCCCCAATCAACGGGTTGCCTTCAACAAACCTTACTTCAATCGTAAACTTCAACAGTACACTTTATGCAACAACTATTGCTGATAAGAAGGTATATAGTTCTAATGATGGTATAAATTGGGAAGAAGCACCTGCATTTGGAGATAACACCGTGGTTCTGATTGCTCCAATCGGAAACAGTCTGACAGGAATCAAAACTTTGAACAATGAAGATATGTTCTGTACAACAACAGATGGAAGTAATTGGACCGAGGAAGGTGTTGTTCCAAAAAATTTCCCACGTGATAACATCTCAGTTACGAGCTTTCAAAATATAACCGGTGTACCTAATATTATGATAGTAGGTAATATTCCGGAAGAAAATAAAACGGAGAATGATACAGCAACAGTCGCATGGGGATATATGCAAGGACAGGAATGGGCCGCTTTGGATGACTCCTCATACCCTTGTCCGTTACTAAAAGACCCTTCCATTATGTATTATGGAGGTGCTTTCTATATCTTTGGCAGAGACTTCAAAACTTTCTATAAATCCGAAGCCGGCATTGTATGGAAGGAAGTGACAAGGATGTTTATGTTCCCAACAGATCAAATCATTGAGATTAAAGACGAAGAGGGTAACATACAGACTGAACATAACTATGGTTTTAGAGGTGAAGAATCAGACTACTCAATGGTAGTAGACGAAAATAACTTTATCTGGATTATGCGTAGTTATGACGGAATGCCGGGTGCAATAATACCTAGCGGAGATGTATGGAGAGGTAAATTGAATCGTTTAGGGTTTGCAAGGCAATAAGCGAAATACAATTTTAAAGTTAATCAGCCGTTCTATTAATGGAATAACCAAGTAATAAGACGATTATGGCATTTACTAAAAGAACGCTGATACTATGTATATTGTTAATCTCACTACCGCTTCCCGGCCTGTATGCACAGGACGAAGAAGAATATAAGATGGAATTGGGAGGAGGTTTAGGTGGTAGTTTTTACATGGGTGATGCCAACTACACTACTCCATTTAAGAACATAGGAATAGCCGGAGGGTTCATGGCAAGATATATAATGAACCCACGAATGGCCATAAAGGCAAACTTAATGGCAGGAAGAATATCCGGCAATACGAAGAATTTTAAAAATAAGTATCCCGACAACGGAGAAGCAAGTTTTAAACGTACAATCTTCGATTTAGGGGCACAATTTGAATATAACTTTCTGGGATATGGAACCGGATATGGCTATAGAGGTGAACACAGATTTACTCCTTATATATTAGGAGGAATGGGATTTACCTTTGCCCCGGCACCTGCAGAAGGAGTATTTACCGTAAATTTCCCGGTAGGAATAGGAGTGAAATATAAAATAGCTCCACGAATAAATATCGGATGCGAATTTACGATGCGGTTCAGCTTGAGTGACAAGTTAGACGTTACGAACAAAGAAGGGCTGCAGTTAAATGATCCATATCGGATTAAAGGAAAGGGATGGAAAAACAAAGATAGTTATTCATATACCGTCTTTTTTGTGACATACGACCTTTTCTCCAGATGTAAAGAATGCAACAATTAAAAAAGATGTCCTATAAAGAGCAAATAGATTTTAGCCGGATACCGCAGCATGTAGCGATTATCATGGACGGTAACGGAAGATGGGCCAAGCAACGTGGACGTGAACGTAGCTTTGGACACCAGGCTGGTGCAGAAACTGTACATATTATAGCAGAAGAAGCCGCCAGGTTGGGTATTAAATATCTGACTTTGTACACCTTTTCCACAGAAAACTGGAATCGTCCTTCGGATGAGATAGCGGCACTAATGAGTCTTCTGTTCGATTCTATCGAGGAAGAAACATTTATGAAAAACAACATCAGTTTCCGTATTGTAGGTGATATCGATAAATTGCCCGAAAATGTACGGACACGATTGGATGCTTGTGTAAAACATACTTCACATAACACTGGAATGGCTCTGGTACTGGCTCTCAGTTATTCATCCCGTTGGGAAATAACAGAAGCTGCACGACAAATAGCAATACAAGTTCAAAAAGGGGAATTGGTTCCTGAAGAAATTACTGACCATTGTCTTGAAGCACATCTGACTACTAACTTTATGCCCGATCCGGATTTACTGATCCGTACGGGAGGCGAGATACGGTTAAGCAATTATCTGTTATGGCAGTGTGCTTACTCCGAACTTTATTTCTGTGATACTTTCTGGCCCGATTTTAGGGAGGAAGAATTGAGAAAGGCTATTAGTGACTACCAGAAACGGGAACGTCGCTTCGGCAAAACCAGTGAACAAATCAGTTAACTCAAAACTTATAATTATAACATAAATGCATTATCGTATTTCCTTCATACTCGTAACGTTTATCTGTCTGTTTGGGTTTGCACTGGCAGGCAGGGCACAAGATGCTAACACAGACGAATCTTCCAAACCTGTTATTTTATATTCAGGGACACCCAAAAAATATGAGATAGCCGACATTAAAGTCGAAGGTGTTAAAAACTACGAGGACTATGTACTTATTGGTCTCTCGGGGTTATCGGTAGGTCAATCCATTTCTGTGCCAGGTGATGAGATTACAAGTGCTATCAAGCGCTATTGGCGTCATGGTCTATTTTCGAATGTTAAGATTACAGCCGAAAAAATAGAAGACGGTAAGGTATGGTTGAAAATCAGTTTGACTCAACGTCCCCGTATTTCAGAAATACGTTATCATGGCGTAAAAAAATCAGAACGGCAAGATCTGGAAACAAGACTGGGATTGGTAAAAGGCAGCCAGATTACTCCAAACTTAGTAGACCGTGCTAAAACACTGATCAAACGTTATTTTGATGATAAAGGTTTCAAAAATGCAGAAATTATCATCTCTCAGAAAGACGATATTTCCAATGAGAATCAAGTGATTGTTGACGTAAATATCGATAAGAAAGAAAAAATTAAAGTACACGAAATAACAATCGTAGGTAACAAAGCAATTAAGACCTCGAAGTTGAAGCGTGTAATGAAAAAAACAAATGAGAAGGGTAAATTGCTGAATTTATTCCGTACTAAGAAGTTCATCAACGAGAAATATGAAGAAGACAAGCAACTGATTATAGATAAATATAACGAATTAGGTTACCGTGATGCAGTGATCGTTACTGATAGTGTAACACCCTACGACGACAAGACCGTCAATGTGTATATGGAGATAGATGAAGGAGACAAATATTACCTTCGCAATGTGACTTGGGTGGGAAATACCCTCTATCCATCAGAACAGTTGAATTACCTTCTCCGAATGAAAAAAGGGGATGTATATAATCAGAAGTTATTAAATGAGCGTTTGTCTACTGATGAAGATGCTATTGGTAATCTATATTATAACAATGGTTACCTCTTCTATAATCTTGATCCGGTAGAAATCAACATTGACGGTGACTCTATCGACCTCGAAATGAGAATTTATGAAGGCAGACAGGCTACCATCAATAAGATTAAGATTAACGGTAATGACCGTCTATATGAAAACGTAGTTCGTCGTGAACTTCGTACACGCCCGGGACAATTGTTCAGTCGTGATGACCTGATGCGTTCTATGCGTGAAATACAGCAGATGGGACACTTCGATGCAGAAAATATCCACCCGGATATTCAACCCGATCCGATGAACGGTACGGTTGATATTGCTTACGACCTTGTTTCCAAAGCAAATGACCAGGTAGAATTCTCTGCCGGTTGGGGTCAAACAGGTATTATTGGTAAGTTGAGCCTGAAGTTCACTAACTTCTCATTGGCTAACCTGTTGCACCCAGGAGATAACTACCGCGGTATCCTTCCGCAGGGAGATGGACAAACACTGACCGTCAGCGGACAGACAAATGCAAAATATTATCAGTCATATAGTATTTCATTCTTTGACCCATGGTTTGGAGGCAAGCGCCCCAATTCATTCTCAATATCTGCTTTCTATTCAAGACAAACAGATATTAGTAGCCGCTATTATAATGACAGTTACTATAACAACTACTACAATAGTATGTATAGTGGTTATGGCGGTTATGGTATGTACAATTATGGTAACTACAATAATTACGAAAATTATTATGACCCTGATAAGTCAATCCAAATGTGGGGACTTTCTGTAGGTTGGGGTAAACGCTTGAAATGGCCGGATGACTACTTTACTCTCTCTGCAGAACTGGCATACCAACGTTATATATTGAAAGACTGGCAATATTTCCCGGTAACAAACGGAAAATGTAATAACATCAGTTTAAACCTTACACTGGCTCGTAGTTCTATAGATAACCCATTGTTCCCACGTCAAGGTTCCGAGTTCTCACTATCGGCACAAATTACACCGCCGTACTCGCTGTTTGACGGAAGAGACTATAAAGGATATTACACTTCTACCGGAAGTATCACTCAGGACAACAGAAATAAACTGTATAACTGGGTTGAATACCATAAATGGAAATTCAAAGCTAAAACTTACACAGCTTTGATGGACTATCAGGCTCATCCGAAATGTCTGGTTCTTATGAGCCGCATTGAATTCGGTTTGTTAGGTCACTATAATAAATATAAGAAATCGCCATTCGAAACGTTTGATGTAGGTGGTGACGGTATGACAGGATATTCAAGTTACGCCACAGAAAGCGTTGCATTACGTGGATACGAAAACAGTTCTTTGACTCCTTATGGTAGAGAAGGTTATGCGTACACTCGCCTGGGCATTGAATTAAGATATCCATTGATGCTGGAAACAAGTACTAATATTTATGTGTTAGGTTTCTTGGAAGCCGGTAATGCATGGAATGATATCAATAAGTTCAATCCGTTTGATTTGAAACGTTCTGCCGGTGTCGGTGTACGTATCTTCCTTCCAATGATTGGTATGATGGGTATCGACTGGGCATACGGTTTCGATAAAGTATTCGGTAGCAGCAGTGCCGGTGGTAGTCATTTCCACTTTGTACTGGGCCAGGAATTCTAAATTGTTTCATTAAAAAACTAAACGTTATGAAGAAGTCTGTTCTATTTATCATGATGCTGTTTACTATTAGTTTAACAGCCAGTGCACAAAAATTTGCTCTGATTGATATGGAATATATCTTGAAGAACATTCCCGCTTACGAGCGCGCTAACGAACAGTTGAACCAGTCCTCTAAAAAATGGCAAAGCGAAGTAGAAGCGCTTGCCCAAGAGGCTCAAACGCTGTATAAGAATTATCAATCGGAAACAGTCTTCCTTTCTGAAGAGCAAAAGACTAAGAAAGAAGAGGAAATTGTAGCTAAAGAGAAGGAGGCAGCCGAACTAAAACGTAAATATTTCGGTCCGGAAGGTGAGCTGTTTAAAAAGAGAGAGAGTTTGATGAAACCCATTCAAGACGAAATATACAATGCAGTGAAGGAACTTGCTGAACAAAAAAGCTATTCTGTTGTAGTAGACAGAGCATCAGCAACAAGTATTATTTTTGCTTCTCCACGTATTGATATAAGTAATGAAGTGCTGGCAAAGTTAGGATATTCAAATTAATTTCATACATTTGCAAGCGATAACCCAAAGTAATCATTCAAATAAATAATAAAACTATGCTAAAGAAAATTGCACTTTTAATTATGCTGGTACTCCCGATGGGCGTATTCGCACAATCAACACTCAAGTTCGGTCATATGACTTCGACCGAAATTATTCCTACTATGCCTGAATACACAAAAGCTCTTTCAGAGTTACAGGCTTTGGAAAAAAATTATACTGATGAAATTCAAAGAACTCAGGAAGAGTTCAGTAAGAAATATCAGGAATTCCAACAGGCAATAGCTAAAGATTCTCTTCCGCAAAATATTGCAGAAAGAAGACAAAAAGAATTGCAGGATATGGCTGAAAGACAACAGCAATTCCAACAGGAGGCAGAACAAGGTATGCAGAAAGCACAGCAAGAAAAGATGACTCCTATCTACAAAAAACTGGATGATGCAATCAAAGCTGTAGGTGCTGCAGAAGGTGTTATTTATATCTTTGACTTGGCTCGTACTCCAATTCCTTACGTAGGTGCTCAGAGCATAGATCTTACTGCTAAGGTAAAAGCACAACTCGGAATTAAATAAGATAATAATATGTTGTAAGCAACAACCTAAAGTATAAAAACGAGCTACAAGCAGCAAGTTACCGGCTATTCTGATTAACCGAATGCCAATTGTAATTTGTAGCTTGTAGCTCGTAATTTTTTTACCATTATGAAACAGAAGCTTTCGCAAACACCCGGTCCTATCGGTGTATTCGATTCAGGTTATGGAGGATTGACTATCCTGAGTAAAATAAGAGAAACTCTGCCGCAATACGATTATATATATCTGGGCGACAACGCTCGTACCCCCTATGGTACCCGTTCATTTGAGATTGTCTATGAATTCACCCTTCAGGCTGTTAATAAATTATTTGAGATGGGATGCCACTTGGTCATCTTAGCTTGTAATACAGCCTCAGCGAAAGCGTTGCGAACGATACAAATGAATGATCTTCCACACCTTGACCCTCAACGAAGAGTACTTGGTGTGATCCGCCCAACAGTAGAATGTATCGGTAGCATCACCCATAGCCGCCATGTGGGGGTATTGGCTACGGCAGGTACTATCAAATCAGAATCTTATCCAATGGAGATACATAAGTTGTTTCCCGACATCTATGTCAGTGGAGAAGCCTGCCCAATGTGGGTTCCGCTAGTCGAGAATAACGAAGCACAAAGTTCTGGAGCCGATTACTTTATCCAAAAATATATCGATACTCTATTAAGTAAGGATCAGCAAATTGATACTGTAATATTAGGTTGCACACACTATCCGTTATTATTACCCAAAATAAAACATTTTATGCCTGACGGGATAGAGATTGTTTCACAGGGAGAATATGTTGCCGGAAGCTTAAAAGACTATCTGCATCGCCATCCGGAAATAGCAGCTAAATGTACACAGGGCGGTAAATGTACCTTCTGTACAACAGAAGCCGAAGAGAAATTTATCGAATCGGCATCGGCATTTCTGAATGAAGATATAACTGTCAGACGAGTAGTATTAGAGTAAGAAAATATCTATCACATAATAAGCCCTCTCTGCATCATTAAAGGATATGCAAAGAGGGCTTATTTATTTTATTTGTTACCGATACAATCTACAATGGAATTGAACCATCATAAATAGTGATATCAACCCGGGTACCTCTGACTACGGCCTTATAGCTTTCTCCGGAATTTAATTGAACAGCTTCGCCAACCGTAGCAGTATAGGTCACGCCATTACTCAATCGTACCTGAAAAGGAGTCCCTTTCTCAATCCTTTGAGGTAAAAGATTAAGAGCTTGTTTCACCCCATTATCAAAACGATTAAATGCAGTATACTTTTTCTCATCCAATGTAATGATAGAACCATCTTTTAAATTCTGTACTCCCTTGTTCTTTATTAAAGCACTAACCTCAATATCTCCCTGATAAGAACGTCCATCCCCATCCAATACCTCTACAATTAGAGGAGCCATCACACGCTTAAACTGAAGACAAACTTGTTGTTGTCCGGCTACAGCTTTTGCCTTTCCAAACAGATAGTCATTTGTTCCTCCTTCCAATGCACGCGTTTCATTACTCGCCACAGCCTCTGGCAGACGAGGGTAATGAGCATAAAAAAAGACCTCACTCTTTTTGCTGAATTCCCCCCATGAACGAGTATCCTTTTTAAGATCGAACACAGTAAATTTATCATCCAACTCAGTACGCATCGAAATCACGTCAATGGAAGTACTGCTACTGGCACGCGATAGGGTTTCATCACCAATAACAACGCTGGTGAATTTAATTGTCTGTCCATCTGTCTGTTCAGTCGTTTCGTCTTGTTGACAACTCCATAAACAGCCCAATACTAAACTCATAAAAAGTACTTTTGTTCTCATCTGTCAGGGTATTATATATTAAAATTAAGAATACGGTATCACAAATACAAAGCGACACCCTTCTTTGTATTCCGGATCAATAGTCAGGCTACCATTCAGTTTTTCCGCAATTCCCCGGCAAATTGAAAGCCCTAAACCTGTACCTTGTGAATAGCTATCAATCTTCGTAAATCTGTCGAAAACCCACTCCTGCTTACCCAAAGGGACACCAGGTCCGGTATCAGTTACAGCAAAACATATTTTCTGTTTCTTCTTCATCACAGTATATGTCAGTGTTATACTGCCATGAGCTGTAAACTTTACCGCATTATGCAACAAATTGATTAAAACCTGCATTATACGTTCAGGGTTACTTTTAACTATTAACTGATCATGTTCAGAATGAAAAAGTAGTTTCACGCCCTCCTGTACATCTCTACGAACACTCTCCAGACTCTGTTTACAGCAATCATTAATATTGGTCAACACATCTGCAGGCATGCTATCCGTTTTATCCAAATCTGATAATTCTAAAACATCCGTGACCAGGCGAAGTAAATTATGACTATTCGCCTCAATAATAGAGGCATATACTTTAGTATCCGGATCATCCCGATAGCGATCTCCCAGTATTTGAGAAAATCCTACAATTGAATTTAACGGTGTACGAATCTCATGGCTCATACTCTGTATAAATAATGTCTTCATCTGGCTGGCATCTTCCGCAGCATTCTTTGCTTTTCTCAACTCCTCTTCTGAATGCAACAATCGTTTATTCAATCTGTTTTCTCTATATAGGAAAATAAACACAAAGATCAATAAAGCCGCCAATGAAATAATGAGAATCTGCTTGTTATACAATTCTTTCTTCTGCGCCTGAAGCATCAACTCCTTTTTTTCTGAATTCAGTTTTTCCATATTAACCAGAGTCGCAAATTCACTGATGGACTGTTCTTCATTACTCTGTCTGGCAGAATCTTCCAACTGAATATATTTAGACAGATAATCAGCTGCCAGGTCTTTTCTTCCCATAGCCTGATAGATTTCTCCCTTCATACGATAATGTCCGCTACGCAATGCATGTTCATTAAGACGTAATTCCTCTTTTATCAGTGCGTCTGCTGATTCTAAAGCTTTCTGATATTGCCCGATCTGCTTATAATAGAAGAATTCATTCTCATAATAAAGCTTCTTATTGATATCCAGTTTTTTATCATCTGTAATCAATTTCTCTACTTCCTGCAGTATTTTCCAAGCTCTTTCCGTATCAGATATAGCAATATAATAATGTATATAACCCAATTTTCCGAGAAGGATATGCACACTCGCATTAGCCGTAGCCTCAGCTTTTTTCAGCATTTCAAGTGCCTGAGGTAATTTATTCTGCTCAATATAATATTTTGCAACTTCAGTATAAGAAGGTGAAAGATTATAATTATCAACATGATAAGTTTCAGTCAGTTCAATTCCCTTCAAACAATATTCAAAAGCCAAGCTTTTCAAATTCTTTATTTCATAGATTTGATATAAGCTGTTATAACAGTAAAGTAGTCCGATTTTACTATCCTTGATTTGGGCATCTTTTAACATTTCCTGAGCTTCATAGAGAGCTATATTAGTCTTTCCGGTTTTAAGATAATGCAATATCAAACGATTGTTCCAAACAAAATAATAATATTTAAGTTGATTTGTTTTTTCAGCAAAGTCCTTCACTATATTCGTATAATGAATAATACTGTCTACATTATTTCCTTGAAAATAGTAGTAGTCTAATTTAAGCGCTAAAGCAACAGCCTGCATCCGTAAATCACCTCTCTCCTCCGACATCTGATATAACGTATCAGCCATATGAAGAACTTTCAAATTACTAACATTCTCCTGGCAATGCTGAAAATATGAGTAGAGTGTGCTATCTACATTAAACTCCTTTTCTTCTTGCGCATAAACCGTACTGCAAAGAACAAAAGAAATAACAAATGACATTCTTCGGAGGATTGTAGTTCTCATGATTATGTATTGATTAATGACCTGGCTGCAGATTGCAAATATACATCTATTTTTAACGTCCGGATTACAAATTGATTATTTTATTCAAATAATTGTCTACTTTATCCTATATATATAAGTCAAAATAAAGCAGATCACCATTTTATAAATGCAAACTATTCACGAACATTCTTTCCGCTCCTCTTGAATTTTACCATGTCTCCCCAAAGAGACATAATTCATTAAAACCCGCTATTTTTTTACCTCACCATGCGTTTTTTCAGAAATTATCGTGTACATTTGTGAAAGTATAAACACCTTATACCTCAGAAATTATGAAAGAAGAAGATAACAGCCGTCTGATCGAAGTGTTTTCCGGTTCAAGATGGGAAGCAGAACTTATCAAAGGATTGCTCGAAAGCAATGAAATAGATGCCGCCTTAAAAGACGGCCTCATAACAACAATAGCGCCTTATATCAGTCCCACAGTATCCGTTATGGTAAAAGAGGATAACTATGAGCCTGCTATGGAAATTATCAGAAGCCGCGAGAAAGCAGAAAACGATTAAGGCGATCGAGTGCCTCGCGAATATTCTCCAGTGAGTTGGCATACGAAAAACGTACGTAGCCCTCTCCTCCTGTGCCGAAGTCAACTCCCGGTGTAATACCTACATGTGCTTGCTCTAAAACTTCAAAAGCAAATTTATAAGAATCTTTTGTAAACTTACGGGCATCAGCAAATATGTAAAAAGCACCTTTGGGCTCAACACGGATACCAAATCCCATCTCACGAAGACGTTGAATCATATAACGTCGACGTTCGTCATACGTTGCCCGCATCTGTTCCACATCCGGAGCAGCATAACGAAGCGCAGCGATACCTGCTTGTTGAGCAATACTTGGGGCACAGATAAAAAGATTCTGCTGCAATTTTTGCAATGCTTTCATACACGATTTAGGTGCAATCACATATCCAAGTCGTAATCCTGTCATAGCAAAACGTTTAGAAAAGCCATTCAACACAAAAGCCTGATCAGTAAACTCCAGAATACTGCGGGCACGTCCTTCATAAACCAATCCATGATAAATTTCATCTGAAATGACCGGAACACCCAATGAAGCTATTTCTTTAAGAAACTTATCCTCCAACAATAACCCGGTAGGATTCATTGGTGAATTAATAAAAATAGCTGCCGTGCGAGTAGTGATAAACTTTTTGATATCCTCGATATTATACTGCAACCCATTTTCTTCGCGAAGTGGCACCAATACTGGTTTTGCCTGTGCAGCCAATACAAAATTACGATAACAGGCATATCCCGGATTCGAAAGAACCACCTCGCTATCCGGCCGACAAAGCAACAACAATACCAACAGAATTGCCGGTGAAGAGCCGGAAGTCACCACAATACAGTCGGGATCTACCTTCACACCATATTCCCGATAATGAAAATCAGCGATTTCGCGTCTTAATTCAGGGTCACCTAAAGAATGGGTGTAATGTGTTAAATGAGAATCATATGCTTTTTTTGCCGCTTCCGCTACACAGGCAGGCACGTCAAAATCCGGTTCACCTACCTCAAGATGGATAATATCGATGCCCTGTTTCTGTAATTCATTAGCTCGCTCTAATACATCCATGACGATAAACGAGGTCATTTGTTCAACCTGAGGGTTAGTCTGTTTCATTGGTTTATCTGTTTTTTCGGGGTACAAAGATACGATTTTTACAGTATGAATGTTACCAGTGAAAAAGACTTTATTTTATAGCACTTCCGGTTTTGTATACATATTCTTATTTATCCGTAAAAACAAGTACCTATAACTATCATATCGATAAAAAGTTCTATATTTGTACTTCCAAATCGTTAGTAAAAATGAAACAAGAGTTTACAAGAATTGCCGTAAAGGTAGGAAGTAATGTACTGACGCGTCGGGATGGAACATTAGACGTAACACGTATGTCGGCCCTTGTCGATCAGATAGCGGAATTACATAAAGCTGGTGTTGAAGTGATCCTTATCTCTTCGGGTGCCGTAGCTTCCGGACGCAGCGAAATACGAACCATAAAGAAACTCGACAGCGTAGACCAGCGTCAATTATTCTCTGCTGTAGGACAGGCTAAGTTAATCAATCGTTATTACGAACTTTTCCGTGATCATGCCATACCTGTGGGACAGGTACTGACAACCAAAGAAAGTTTTGGTACCCGCCGACATTATCTGAACCAGAAAAACTGCATGACTGTAATGCTTGAAAACGGAGTAATCCCCATTGTCAATGAAAATGATACCATCTCCGTCACCGAGTTAATGTTTACCGATAATGATGAATTGTCTGGCCTTATCGCTTCAATGATGGATACACAAGCTCTTATTATACTAAGCAATATAGATGGTATATATAATGGTTCACCTACAGATCCATCTTCCTCCGTCATCCGTGAAATAGGACATGGAAAAGATTTGTCCAACTATATACAAGCGAGCAAATCGAGTTTTGGAAGAGGTGGAATGTTAACCAAAACCAATATTGCCCGTAAAGTAGCAGATGAAGGGATTACCGTAATCATAGCCAATGGAAAACGGGATAATATTCTTGTAGATTTATTACAACACCCTAAGGAAACCCTCTGTACACGCTTCACTCCGTCGAAAGAGCCTGTTTCAAGCGTAAAAAAATGGATCGCCCACAGTGAAGGATTCGCCAAAGGAGAGATACATATTAATGAGCAAGCCACAGAAGTATTGGCTTCGGATAAAGCTGTAAGTATTCTTCCCATTGGTATAATAAAAATCGAAGGTGAATTTGAGAAAGACGATATTGTACGTATTTTCAACTTCGAAGGAGTACCAGTGGGAGTAGGTAAAGCAAATTGTGACTCAGCACAAGCACGAGAGGCAATGGGCAAACATGGTAAGAAAGCAGTGGTACATTATGATTATTTGTATATAGAATAATATGACTTTTAAGAATATGAAGTTAAACGAAACATTTATTGCCGTACAAGCAGCCAGCCGAAAGTTGGCACTACTGAGCGATGAGACAATTAATCAGATATTGAATGCAGTAGCTGACGCAGCCATTGCCGAAACTCCTTTCATTCTAAGTGAAAACGCAAAAGATCTTGCACGAATGGACAAGACAAATCCGAAGTATGATCGTCTGAAACTCACTACAGAACGCCTGGAAGGAATTGCCGCAGACATTCGTAATGTAGCTACCCTCCCCTCGCCCTTAGGACGAGTACTGAAAGAGACAGTCCGTCCAAACGGAATGAAACTCACTAAAGTCAGTGTCCCTTTCGGTGTTATCGGCATCATTTATGAAGCACGCCCCAACGTGAGTTTCGATGTATTTTCTCTCTGTCTTAAAAGTGGCAATGCCTGTATTTTAAAAGGAGGCAGCGATGCCGACAGCTCCAATCAGGCAATCATAAGCGTTATCCATAAAGTATTAAAACAATTCAACGTAGATACGCATATAGTAGAGCTTCTTCCTGCTGACAGGGAAGCAACCACCGAGCTACTTCATGCAACAGGTTATGTAGATCTCATTATCCCACGTGGAAGCAGCAATCTGATAAACTTTGTACGCGAAAATGCGACAATACCCGTCATCGAGACAGGAGCAGGAATCTGCCACACCTATTTTGACGAATACGGCGATACAGAAAAAGGTGCAGCTATCATCAATAATGCAAAAACACGTCGCGTAAGTGTGTGTAATGCACTCGACTGTGTTATTATTCATGAAAAACGTTTGAATGACCTACCGGCTATCTGCAAGAAATTACAGAATAGTAATGTTACTATTTATGCCGATTCTCAGGCTTATCATGCTTTGGAAGGACATTATCCGGAACATCTGTTAAAGCAAGCTACAACAGAGAGTTTTGGTACGGAATTCCTGGATTATAAAATGGCTATAAAGACCGTGAAAAGCTTTGAAGATGCTTTGGGACATATCGTAGAGTACAGTTCCAGACACAGCGAAAGTATCGTTACAGAAAATAAAGAACGCGCTACCTTATTTTGTAAGATGGTAGATGCCGCTTGTGTATATGCCAATGTGTCCACAGCTTTCACAGATGGTGCACAATTCGGACTGGGAGCAGAAATAGGTATCAGCACACAGAAACTCCACGCACGTGGTCCTATGGCACTTGAAGAAATCACCTCTTATAAATGGATGATCGAGGGAGATGGACAGACGAGAGAAAATTAAAGATTAATAACTAATAATTAAAAACAGACAGGTATGAAGAAATTTACTTGCGTGCAAGACATAGGTGATTTAAAATCAGCCCTTGCCGAAGCATTTGAAATAAAAAAAGACCGCTTTAAATATGTAGAACTGGGAAGAAACAAAACATTAATGATGATTTTCTTCAATTCCAGTCTGCGAACCCGTCTTAGTACACAAAAGGCTGCACTGAATCTGGGCATGAATGTAATGGTTCTCGATATTAACCAGGGAGCCTGGAAACTGGAAACAGAACGAGGTGTCATTATGGATGGTGATAAACCGGAACATATTTTAGAAGCAATCCCGGTTATGGGCTGCTACTGCGACATCATAGGAGTACGGTCGTTTGCCCGCTTTGAGAATCGTGATTACGACTATGAAGAAGTAATCATCAACCAGTTTATCAAATATTCGGGACGTCCTGTATTCTCAATGGAAGCAGCTACACGCCATCCGCTACAAAGTTTTGCCGATCTGATCACAATCGAAGAATATAAGAAAAAGCCTCGCCCGAAAGTAGTTATGACATGGGCTCCGCATCCACGCCCATTGCCGCAGGCTGTACCCAACTCATTTGCGGAATGGATGAACGCAACTGATTATGATTTCGTGATCACTCACCCCGAAGGTTATGAACTTGATCCTAAATTTGTTGGACATGCCAAAGTAGAATATGACCAGATGAAAGCCTTTGAAGGAGCAGATTTCATCTATGCCAAGAATTGGGCTGGCTATACAGGTGATAATTATGGTCAGATATTGAGTACCGACCGCAACTGGACAGTTAGTGACCGCCAAATGGCAGTTACAAACAATGCATATTTTATGCACTGCCTGCCTGTACGCCGAAATATGATTGTAACAGATGATGTAATTGAAAGCCCTCAGTCTATTGTAATCCCGGAAGCAGCCAACCGTGAAATATCAGCAACAGTGGTACTAAAAAGATTACTTGAAGGATTGGAATAGAACCTATCGAGATATATTAAAAGCCAAAGCTCCGGTTATCCTACAAAGACAACCGGAGCTTTTTTCATTAACACCTAATCTTACCTTTTTACTCAAACATCATTAGAAAAAAAACTTCTTACCATTTCTAATATAGAAAGTCCCTTTCTGTGGATTTCTGACAACTCTACCTGAAAGATCATAAATAATGCCATCTTCATTTACAGCATCATTCAAAGCTTCATTAATACCGGTTGGATTTGAAGAGGTCAGGTTGATATAGAAAAGGTTATTTGAATCTGCTTTAGTAAGTTCATGGGAACCTGCATTAAGCACATATGTAATGATATTACCAGAAGTACTCACTACTTTTATATCATCTATTTTAATATTCGGTGTACTTCCTTCTGCAAATACCAGGGTCAAAGTCATTTCTTCTTCTATCGTAAACTTCACAGAAGTAGCACTTTCCAATTTCAAACACCAGGTATAAACCGTACCATTTACAGTCGCTGTACCCTTGTCTTTAGAGTAACTACCAGTTACCGAATAGAATGAATTTGAGGGCTTTTTATCAGCAGTAAAATAACATGTATAATCACCATCTACAGGAGGAACCGGAGGTGTAGGGGGAACCGGAGTAGTACCACCACCAGAGGTATCACCAAAAATTCCTACTAAACTGGTAGTATAATTGGTTATCGCCGTTTTCAATGCAGTATTCACGTCAGAAGAAGTATCGTCTACAGTATTATCAAAAGCCCATTCAAAATCACCGTGTTGCATACGTCCTGCACCATACTGTCCGGTAACAATACCAGGCACATCGGTTGCTGCATCGGCTGTATAGGTATACATCTTACTCTTATCCGTATCAAAGTTATTATAAGAAGTACCACCGGACAAAGTTACATAAGAAGCAGGGACAACCTCATCACGAGTTTCTGCTTCGTAGCAATCAAAACTTGTTGCAGATTGCTTGTGAGTAACAAGTTTGAAATTAGAAGATTTCTCAGCATAAACATTTCCGAAAGCTTTGATCATTCCACCACTTTCTCCGGAGAAAGTTCCATTCTTTACTCCATTAACAATATCTGTTCCCTGCAAAGAAATCAGCATCGGCTTATTGGCATTACGATAATAATTGCTTTCTACAAATACATTGGAACCTGTAGTAGCTCCTACCCCATATTTCGCAATTCCGTCAAAATAATTGTTATACACATGTACGGTCATTGTACGTACGCGAGGATGACGTGAATCGGAATGGTCAAACCAATTATGATGGTAACTAATAAAATTCTCTCCACTTTCAGACTTCATCCCACAAAGAGACATTTTTCCCGAATCCCAAAAATGATTATAGGAGAAAGTCATATATTTTGAATTGGTCTTACAGTCCAGAGAACCATCACCTTTTGCCTGGTCAGCAGCACTCCCTGTCTTTCCATAGAAAAAGTCAATGTTATGTATCCAGCAATTGCTATTATCCGTATCCAAAGACAAACAGTCATCCATGCAAAGCATGATAGCCAGATTTCTAACCTCAACACTCTTGCAGTTTCTCAGCAAAATACCAAAACCACGTATTGTAGCATCATCTCCTATACCTTCAAGTGTAATATTCATTTCACTATCAGCATTCTTTCCTTTAATTTGTAATCCTTCTGCACTACTGGAAAAGTAATCCATATCAGCAGCTTCGATTGTTCCTATAATACGAACAACCAAAGGAGTAGTATCATATCCTTTCTGACGCGCATCAATAATTGCTTGAAGTCCGGTGAATGTTTCAACTTTTCCTTTACTATCCGTAACAACATCGCAGGTCACTGTTTTGGCAGTTTTAGATGTCACATAAAGAACCTTTGCATTCTCTTTCAGTGTACCATCGTCCTTATATGCCCCTACCCCTGAATAATTAAAGTGGGCAAACCCTGCACGGTCATGGGCTTTCACTGCAAATGAGGAAGATTCTACTGCTATATCCATTTCGGTACCATCCTCATCAACGGGTACAACCTTAAACATATATTCTCCTGCAGTAATACCCAACGCATCTGCACGGCCATACGTACCATAATTACGAACCAGTTCTGTATCAAGTTTTATATAAGAACCATTAACAGATTTATAATAAACATGATAAGTAGAAGCACCGTCTACCAGATTCCAGGTTACATAACCTGATTCAAACCATCCGCCGGTCTCTTTAATAGAAACGGCAGCCGAAGAAACAATCGATACCAATAAGGTAAACACAGACAAAAGTAGAGTCTTGATTTTCATAGTCTCATATTTCATATTATTATTAGAAAAAGTGTCAGTTTGACGACTGCAAGATTACGGAGAATTAAACCAGTGAATGTGGAATAATAAACTTTTTATGTAGAAAAAACGGTTCGGATGACTTATCTAATAAAGATAGGTCATCCGAACCGCTATAAAAAGACAATAACTATGTCATTATTCAATTACATAGCCAACTTTCTTAATAGAACAGGAGAATTAATGTTCTATTTCTTTTGCTTCCTGCTGCCAAGCATTAAATCCTTTATCAAGCTCATAGACTTTATAGCCTCGCTTACTTAAAATTTCTGCTGCTTTCTTGCTCCTTTTCCCGCTACGGCAATAAAGAGCCACCGGTCTTTCTTTCTGAAGCGTAGAATCAGCCATTGCAGCAAATGAATCATCCAGAACATTGATATTTACCGCTCCCGGGATATGTCCTTCCGAGTACTCGGCCAACGTACGAACATCCAAACGCTGTACATCATCCGCTTTAATAAAAGAATCAAAATCTGCGACCGATAGTGATTTGAAATCAGCTTTCGGTTGCTGACAAGAGAATAAAGTGGAAATCAAAAGGAAAAAACCTGCAAATAGTTGACTCATCTTTGACATTGTTATACTATTAAAAAACAAATATTATTTTCATTAAAGAGCAGACAAGTAGTTAGTCAACGGATTGGCATACATCAACAATAACTTCTCACGCAGAAATGGAACATCCTTATTGGGAATGTCAATCTTACCCAACTGTTGCTCAATATAGTTTTCAAAATGTAATTTCTCTTCCTGCGTATAATGACTGACAAATTCACAAGTACCCGATAATAAATCGTGCGCCACATAGTTTCCCGAATAAATACGATAATTACTATGAATGCGTTTATCTATCACAGAAGAGATATGCGAAAACAATTCCGGCTTTGGTAAACTACGATCAAGCTGCTCTAAAACATCATTAATACAAACACCTGCCTGAAAATGTACTTTCCCTTTATAACCAAACAACCCGGTCTGCATATTTCTTAAATCATCCTGCGTTGTTTTCTTATATCCCTCAATATCTCTCTTCAACTGAAATTCCTGAGCCTTAAGAAAATCACAGGGATCATACTCATACGAAATGGCAATCGGAGCGATATTTATTTCCATCAGCCGGTCAATGGTATCTCCTTCGCCTCCCATAGCCAACATTTTCAATACACTATCCTGTGTACGGTCATTAGAATCTTTGGCACGTCCTTCACGTTGAGCAATCCAGATGGACTGATCCTTCTCCATAATCGTATAGTGCATATAGCGTGACATGCGGGCAGATGATTCTAACATTTGCCGCATAGTCAATGCACGCTGTACTATAAACGACTTATTAACACGAACCAGTTTCTTAATCCACGGATAAATCAACAGATTATCCCCGATAGCTATCTCTACGGTATCCATACCTTGATCTACCAGCAAGATAGAAAGAAAACCCGAATCAAGTATAATATCCCGGTGATTGGATATATAAGTATAAGCTTTATTTTTATCCGGCAATGCCGTATGATCCAAACTCAGACCATCGGTAAAGTCTTTTGCTATCTTCCATAAAATACCATAGCAGAAAGTTTTCTGAAAATCCAGTTTTGTTTTACAGGCACGCATCTTCTGTGCCAGTATTTCAAAAGGCACATTCGGAATGGCATCACAAGCAGCTTTTTGAAATGCCGGATCAGCAATTAGTTCCTCAAATATTTGAGGAAGTTCATCGTCATTGTAAGGACGTATTTCATCAAACTCTATTGTATCCATAAGCAGCTATAAGTTATGAGAAAACTTATTCTCTATTATATCAGTCATTACTTCTTTTATATCCAGTCCGGCAGCACGTACTTGCTGAGGAATAAAGCTGGTAGTCGTCATACCCGGAGTCGTGTTAACCTCCAGCAGGTTTATCTTATCACCTGCTGTTATGATATAATCTACACGAATAATGCCGGAACAACCCAGAATATCGTAGATAGCCGAAGTCAGAGTTTGTACGCGACGCGTGAGATCATCAGAAATACGGGCAGGAGTAATTTCATCTACCTGACCGTTGTATTTAGCATCGTAGTCAAAGAACTCATTGTCGGTAACTACTTCCGTTATAGGGAACACCACTGATTTCTCTTTTGTTTTATAGCAACCGCAAGTAATCTCCGTACCATCCATAAAGGCCTCAACAAGTACTTCCTGCGCTTCATTGAATGCTTTAGCAATAGCCGGCTGTATCTGTTCACGCGTTTTAACCTTTGTTACTCCAAAACTGGAACCACCCAGACTGGGCTTGATGAAACAAGGTAACCCAATTTTCTCAACAACATCTTCATCCGAGACAGACTGCCCCTGACGGAGCAGCAGAGATTCTGAAATACGAACCCCAAAAGCCTTGAGATATTGGTTACAAGTGAATTTGTCATAGGTGATAGCAGCCGCCAATACTCCACAACAAGAGTATGGAATACGCAGCATATCGAAATATCCCTGCAGACGACCGTCTTCCCCCGGAGTACCGTGAATGGTGATGTAGGCAAAGTCAAACTTCACTTTCTCCGTACCATTTACAAAACTAAAATCATTGCGATCTACAGGTGCTTTCTTTCCGTCGGGCAATTGTACTTCCCAACGGAGTCCTTCTATCTCAACGATATACAAATTGTACTTCTCCTTATCTATAAAGGAATATATTCCCTGTGCACTACGCAGAGATACATAAAATTCGGAGGTATACCCTCCTGCTATGATAGCAATTGTGCGTTTCATTCTAATTCTCTATTACTTATATAGCCTCTCCACTTCTCTATCAGTTGGGCCATGTCGTCAGGCAACTCTGAGGTAAAGTTCATCTCCTCCCCTGTGACAGGATGAACAAACCCCAGTGTCATGGCATGCAAAGCCTGCCGCGGACAAGTGTCAAAGCAGTTGTTTACAAATTGTTTGTATTTACTAAAATGAGTACCCTTCAGAATCTCATGCCCCCCATAACGCTCGTCATTAAACAATATATGACCGATATGCTTCATGTGGACTCTGATCTGATGGGTTCGTCCGGTTTCGAGTACACACTCCACCAGAGTGACATACCCCAAACGTTCAAGCACCTTGTAATGAGTTACGGCATGTTTTCCAACCGTTGGATCAGACATTACAGCCATCTGCATTCTATCTTTCGGATTACGGGCAAGGTTACCAATAATAGTACCCTCGTCTTGTTCTACAATTCCCCATACCAGTGCACGATATTTACGTTTGGTTGTTTTATTAAAGAATTGTATTCCCAAATTGGTTTTTGCATCCGGTGTTTTAGCTATAACCAATAATCCGGAAGTATCTTTATCTATACGATGTACAAGACCTACATGCGGGTCATTGGCATCATAGTCCGGATTATCTTTCATATGCCATGCCAAAGCATTCACCAATGTTCCATGATAGTTCCCATGCCCCGGATGCACCACCAGGCCAGGAGGTTTATTTACCACCATCAGGTATTTATCTTCATAGACAATATTAAGAGGAATATCTTCGGGAATTATCTCATTCTCATAACGCGGACGATCCATCATGACCGTTATCACGTCAAGCGGCTTCACCTTATAACTGCTCTTTACCGGTTTGCCGTTGACCATCACAAATCCGTCAGCAGCAGCTTTCTGAATACGGTTACGCGAAGCATTAACAATACGCTCAAACAGATACTTATCGACTCTCATCAAAGCCTGTCCCTTGTCTACTACAACCCTAAAGTGTTCATAAAGCTGGGCATCGGCTTCCTCGCCAACAGGTTCTATATCATCAATATCAGTTTCAATATCGTCCGGCAATTCCTCTATCATACAGTTCGCTCTCTTTTCTATAACAAGTAGGTAAATTTACTTAAAACCAGGAGTCATCTGCCGACACATCCGTAGTTCCTGCAGCATCCTCTACTATCTCAAGAGAATCACTATCCTGAACCAGCGTCTCTCCATCGCCCACCAATAATGTCAATATAGCTCCCACCGGAACTTTATCGCCCATGTTCAATTGACGCCCTTTATACTTCACACCATACACCCAGTCTTTTTCTCCTGAAATCAATTCACTCTCGGATAGTTTAAATCCGGCAGCCAATATCTTGGCCTGCGCCTGACGCACAGAGCTATTATCAGCAACATCCGGAACAAGACGTAAAGGAACGTCCAATGTATTTATAGTCAAATAAACAGTTCTTCCTTCCTTCACCTTCTGCCCGGCAGATGGGTTTAATTCCAGAATACTCCCGGCAGGTTTGTTTTTCACATAGCTGGAATCCGAGACCACGCATACCAAACCATGATTACGAAAAAGCATTTCTGCCTCTCCTACTGTCATGCCTTTGACATCCGGCACCACGACAGCTTCACCATGACGAGTATAAACATCCAGCCATTTCAACACTCCAAATAACAGCAGAATGACCACTGCCATCATAGCTATCAGGTTTAACCAAAAGTACTTATTGGTCTTGAATGAAAAAAATTCCTTTATCGTCATAAATCTTAGCCGTTAATCCGGGTCAAAGATACAATTTTAAGTACATAGTAGCACAGAGTTTTACAGAGTTTTTAGTTTTCTGATGCCAATAGGATGCAATTAAACCACATAATAACATTTGCAACTCATTACTACATAGATTCTTTCGTATAGCTTGACATACACAGATACATAGAAAGCCATAACGGAACGATGTACGAGATGCACATCTCGTACTGCACGACATGCACATCTCGTGCTGCTCCACATGTACATCTGGTAATGTACGAGATGCACATGTCGTACATTGTATCCCACCGAACAAAGGGGACTTCCCCGTAGAAGAAAGTGAGCTCCCATTAGGGGACAAAAAAAAGAAGTAAAGACAATGCCTTTACTTCCCCAATTTCTTTTTGTACAGCTATGTGGCTAAAGAGCCTTATGCTTTTACTCCGTTGTATTCGTCAGAAACAGTCAGTTTCTTACGACCTTTTGCACGACGGGCAGCCAATACTCTACGACCGTTAGCTGATGCCATTCTCTCACGGAAACCGTGTTTGTTTTTTCTCTTTCTGTTAGAGGGTTGAAATGTTCTTTTCATTATTATATCTTGTTTTATTGTTATTATTCTACGTAATCGGGCTGCAAAAATAGGCACTTTTTTTAAATAAACCAAGAGATAACTCATTTTTAGTCAAAAGATTTTGTGTTTTTTGCCGATTTAGATTACTTTTGCACTCGGAAATATCAGTCGATAACTCAATAACATTATAATAATAAAGGATATCAAGTATGATTAATGCTCAAGACATCAAGAACGGAACCTGCATCCGTATGGACGGAAAACTCTATTTCTGCATTGAATTTCTTCATGTAAAGCCTGGAAAAGGTAACACTTTTATGCGTACCAAGCTGAAAGATGTAGTAAGCGGTTATGTTCTCGAACGCCGTTTCAACATCGGTGAAAAGCTGGAAGATGTACGTGTAGAACGTCGCCCTTACCAGTTTTTATATAAAGAAGGGGAAGATTATATCTTCATGAATCAGGAAACTTTTGACCAGCACCCTATCGCTCACGATTTGATCAACGGTGTTGATTTTCTGCTTGAAGGAGCCGTATTAGATGTTGTATCTGACGCCTCTACAGAAACCGTACTTTACGCAGATATGCCCATTAAAGTTCAGATGAAAGTTACTTATACAGAACCGGGCATGAAAGGTGATACAGCCACTAACACACTGAAACCTGCTACAGTAGAATCAGGTGCTACAGTACGTGTTCCATTGTTTATCAACGAAGGTGAAACAATTGAAATCGACACACGTGACGGTTCTTATGTAGGACGCGTGAAAGCATAACAAAAATATTTCATTTACACAACAAACGGTAAACCAATTGCAAGATAACCGCAATTAGTTTACCGTTTGTTATGTTTATCCCCTGCTTAATCATTATATTTGCCTATCAAATAAAAACCTTTTTAATTTATAACAAAATGAAGCGATTAATGTATGTATTATGCTTTGTCCTGATATCCGTCGTTGCACACGGGCAAGCAAAGTATGTGTTCTATTTCATAGGAGATGGAATGGGCGTAAATCAGGTAAACGGTACGGAAATGTATCGTGCAGAATTACAAAACGGACGCATCGGTGTAGAGCCATTACTTTTTACACAATTCCCGGTAGGTACTATGGCCAGTACTTTTTCCGCTACGAATTCAGTAACCGACTCATCAGCCGCCGGTACAGCTCTGGCTACAGGTTCTAAGACCTACAACGGTGCTATCGGAATGGATGATCAAAAGAATCCTCTACAAACCGTAGCAGAGAAGGCCAAGAAGGCTGGTAAAAGAGTAGGAGTTGCTACCAGTGTAAGCGTAGACCATGCCACTCCGGCTGCTTTCTATGCACATCAACCCAACCGCAGTATGTACTATGAAATTGCAACAGATCTGCCCAAAGCTGATTTTGACTTTTATGCAGGATCGGGGTTCCTAAAACCAACTACAACTGCTGATAAGAAAGAGGCACCCAGTATTTTCCCTATGTTCGAAGAAGCAGGTTACACACTGGCACGTGGCTACAATGACTTTAAAGCAAAAGCTCCTCAAGCAAAAAAAATGATCTTAATTCAGGAGGAAGGTGCTGATGTTTCATCTCTGCCCTATGCCATCGATCGTAAAGAAGGAGATCTTACGCTGGCTCAAATTACAGAGAGCGCAATTGAGTTTCTTACCAAAGAGAAAAATAAAGGCTTTTTCTTGATGGTCGAAGGTGGAAAAATAGACTGGAGTTGCCACGCCAACGATGCTGCTACCACATTCAATGAAGTGATTGATATGGACGAAGCAATCAAAGTAGCTTACGAGTTCTACAAAAAACATCCCAAAGAAACACTTATCGTAGTAACAGCGGATCATGAGACAGGTGGTATAGCTCTTGGTACCGGTAAATACGCACTAAACCTGCAAGCGCTTCAATATCAGAAAAACTCAGCAGATGTACTTTCTACACAAATTAGCAAACTAAGAAAAGCTAAAAACAACAAAGTATCTTGGGAAGATATGAAATCGTTCCTGGCAGAAAACATGGGATTCTGGAAAGAAATACCTATTTCCTGGGAACAAGAAAAGAAATTGCGTGACGAATACGAAAAGTCATTTGTAAAGAACAAGGTGGTGTTCGAAGAAAGTTTATATTCGAAGAGCGAACCAATGGCTGCACGCGCCAAGGAAGTGATGGATGAAATCGCAATGATCAACTGGGCCAGCGGTAGCCACTCAGCCGGTTATGTTCCGGTATTCGCCATTGGAGCAGGTTCACAACTTTTCGGAGGGAAAATAGATAATATTGAAATTCCAAAACGGATAGCAAAAGCCGGAAGATATTAATGTAACTGCCTGCCGGTGGAATCAAATTCGCCCTTATATGGCTATGAATGAAACAATCGGGTATAAAACGCAAACGGCACTGCCTCTGCGTTTTATACCCGATTGCTTTTATACAAAGAATTTCAAATGATAAGTATGCGTAGACATAATAACTTTAGCTATATACACGCCAGAAGACAAAGCAGACACATCCATCATTCTGTCGTCAGAAAGAATTTTGCTATAAAGTAAAGTGCCTGATATAGAACAGATATCCACATGCACATCCGTTTGACAAGCAGGTAATACAAACCGGATATACCCTTCACCATCAGAAAAACACCGCACTTCGTTATTGAGAGAGGAAGAGGTCAGACCGGAAAAAGGAGGAAGATCCGGATCTACGCCTGGATCCGCTTCACCGAAATTTTCGGTCAGAAAAGCAATACGTTTCTTTAGATACATCTTCAAATATTCTACCCCTTCACCATAAGTATCAAAAAGGAAAGTTTCCAGATAAACACGTTCACTAAGCACCTGCCAGCGGTCGAAGTTTAATTCTTGAGAGCGATCTATCAAAGAGGCAGTCTCCGATATATAATCCGACAGATGTTTCTCGATACCAGAAGCCACCAACTCTTTCCATCGCGCATTAACAGCACTACGGAACCAGGGATCTTTCCACATCCGCTGAATCCAGTCTTTGGGGATGCAGGCAGATTCACGCATCACCTCATAAATAACATCACCAAAGCGATTATCATTATTAAAAGCAATATCATAATCCCACAAAGGTCCCCAATATAAATGCGGATCTTCGCGTTTCTTATAAATATAAGTACTCCAAAAAGAATCGGAGTTACCAACCAATTCACATGCTATATACCAATTAATCAATGACCTTTTATCTACCAACACCCGATATCCGGTAGTAGGATCGGCAAAGTTATCCGCGAAAAGAGCATTCTCAAAATTACAAATATAATCCGTGATGTACTTTCGCTGGCTGCTATTAATTTCATCGTCTTTCGGATACTTCACTGTAACCTTCAATTTCTGAGGAGTTTGAAACCAGACTGGCTCTGAGTCGGCAAATCCATCCATTTCAATCAAATAACCTCCGGTAATCGCCGGTTCTTCGATATCCGTCGTTTCCTGTTCTTCGACAGGTACACGTGCTTTTCCTACTTCAATCTGATCGGATACCATATAGCTACCCAAAAATTCATCGTTAAGTACAACATCAACAAAACGAGCTGATGGAGTAAATTCCATTCCCATATAATGGCTGATTTCAAAAGCTACCGCATTTCGCATCAAAGTTTTATCCGCATGATTGGCAAGCAATACCCAACTCTTAGCCTTGGCATCCAAATTCAACAAATGAGTTTTCTTATCGAACTTGATCCGATATGGTTTCTTTGCCAGTCCCCAGGTTGAATTTCCGCGTCCTCGAATACCCAATGCAACATCCTCCGTACATTCGGTCAGATTACTACTTACTATTGATAATTTACCGGAAACATAGTCAGACTTACCGATCGTTTCTGTCGGGTTATCAGTTTTGATATAAAAAGTAGGTAACTGAGTATATTGTTCTTGTGCAAACACTGAAAAATAACCCACTATAATGCAAGACAAAAGGAGTAATACTTTCTTCATTTCTTCTTTTTTTAGTTTGTGTGTAACAATTCCGCAAGCAAACGCTCTATTCATAAAAAGCCCTTCTTCTTCTGTATATCACAGTAAACCAAAGCACAAGAAGGATAGCCTCAATATATGAAGTTTTAATCTATTTACAAAAGTAGTCAAATAATATTATAGTCAAATACTTTTCCAACAATAAAGTCACAAACGCTACTATAAATTGCAAAAATAGCCTGGTACAAATAAGCACCCCAACCAATACTAAGTATCTGATAGTTGAAAAAACTCCGCTTACAAGTGGGGAATAACAAACACTTACAGTGTTTCAATTATATCAAAAAAACTGAAATGCACCCCGAAAGTTTTGTGTCTAACTTTTGGGGTGCACTTCAATCGAACAGAGGACTTTTGTTTTTTATACACTGATAAGGTATAACACACTATATTATCCAAAAGAAAATTCATATCTACTACTTTGTTCAGATATGACCATATTGTCTCCCCTTAGTTCAACGCTTATCTTTTTATCTCTTGCCAGCCATCCTAAAATAAACGCGAAACTTTCCCGATCAATTCTCATGTGAGCGGAAGACAACTTACCAAACAACTCTTTAGTATTAATCTCACGGGTTTCCCTCAATATGCGTCCAATCTTAGTCAACGCACTATTAAAATCTTGCTCGTTCATAGTTCTCCGTTTTTAAGTTAAACAATATATTATTCTATCGCAGAATCTATAAATAACAAATAAATCTTCTTCGATTTATTTGAACAGAACCTCCCTTATTAAAAACAAATATAGCATTTTAAATTAAAAAATAAAACTTTTACGCCTTATTTTCACACAATCCATAAGTAAAAAAAGCTTTTCATTAACAAATGCCACATTCCCTTATCTCTAAAAACGTAACTAAAAGAAAAATAAACGAAGCATTATAATTGTGTCTCCCCCTCAATATAATTTTCCAAAAACAAGTTCTCACCATCAAATACAGCATACGAGAAGTAATTAATCCAATCCCCTAAAATCAGTATACGAGCGGTAGCACTAAGCATCAGGTCAAGTTCTATATGCCGATGTCCATAAAGAAAATAATTTATATTGGGATGACTTTTGAGATATTCTTTTGTATAAAGTACCAAATGTTCTTTATCTTCACCCATATAATCTGGCTCTTTCCCATCCTCACGCTTCATTCGGCTATGTTTTGCCCAAGTTAGCCCCAAGTCGATACTCCATCTCGGATGAATCATCGAGAAAAGGAACTGTAATGTCTCATTATGAAACATTGCACGCAAGAACTTGAACTTTTTATCCGGATCTCCCAAGCCATCTCCATGAGCAAGATAAAACTCCTTTCCATAGATTTCAGTGGTCAGTGGTTTTCGATGAATAATAGCCCCACACTCCTTAGTCAGATAATCCCCACACCAGATATCGTGATTACCAGTAAAGAAATGCACTTCCACTCCCATATCTGTCAACTCTGAGAGCTTTCCCAAAAAACGAGTATATCCTTTGGGAACAACCAGTTTAAACTCATACCAGAAGTCAAACATATCTCCCAACAAATAGATAGCAGCAGCCTTATGCTTGATACTATCCAGGAAATTCACTAACCGTCGCTCCTGTGTACGACCGTGCTCAATAGCACGAGAGCCCAAATGAGCATCAGAAAGGAAATAAACGTTTTTCATAAAGTAGATGTTTTTATATTCAGTGTTTTTATACTAAAGAAATCCCAACTCCAGTTTTGCTTCTTCACTCATCATATCCTTATCCCATTCCGGCTCAAAAACCAGATTGATGATAGTTGAGGTCACTCCTTCTATCGATTCTACCCGTTGCCGGACATCTTCCATAATAAAATCGGCTGCCGGACAGTTAGGTGCAGTCAGTGTCATATCAATAGCCACCTCACCTGTTTCAGATACATCTATTTTATAAATAAGTCCCAAATCATATATATTGACCGGAATTTCCGGATCAAATACAGTCTTGAGCATGTCTACTATTTTTTCTTCTATTTCAAACTTTGTCATAGTTGAGAGTTTTATTGATTACTTACACAAAAATAATGCTTTTCTATATAGAAAGGTTTATAGCGTCCCTCTTTTTATGTACTTTTGTTAATTATACGAATCAACAGTTGAATTTCTATTTTAACCTAATCAGTCTCTTTCCAAATGAGTCTGCATTACCATCTATCTCTTTTCCCGGTATTGAGCCCCCAAACTCGTAGAGCAAGGTATAGAGTCTCGGTGCGTGAGATTGTTTTACATGTACATGTAAAGCAGTAAAAACATGTACATGTAAAACAATACTGCATACCGGAAAAAAGAGTGTCCCTTTCTGAGAAAGACAAAGTACGACACCGGGCAAGGGTAACCATATTGCTTGGAAGTACTTCCGACACTCGAAGATGTGTTTGGCTCAACCATTGATTCACATTAATTATAAAGTCATCCTATTCTTTATATCATCCCCTCATCTGCGAAACTATAGTATTTGCCATCACAAACAATCACATGGTCTATCAATTTAATATCTATAGATTTGGCAGCATTGAATATTCGCTGTGTCAGCACCTGGTCTTCCTGACTGGGATGAATATTGCCCGATGGATGGTTATGAACAACGGCAATCTGGGTAGCACGTTGCAACAATGCTTCCCGAAGAATAGAACGTACATCCACAAACGTTCCGGCGATACCTCCTGTACTAATCCGGACAGAACCAATTACTTTGTTTCCCTGATTTATCAGCAATACCCAGAACTCCTCGAGCGCAAGATCGCACATCAACGGATGAAATACCTCATAGATATCTTTAGAACAACGAATCACGGCCCGTTCTTTTATTTCCTGTAACCTGCGCCGTTTGCCAAGCTCCAGAGCAGCCATAACAGTAATACTTTTGGCCGGTCCAAATCCTTTAAAACGAGAATAATCACGCACTTCCCAACGAGCAAGTTCATTCAAATCGTTGTGGCAGGAAGCAAGTATCCGCCGCATCAATTCAACAGCACTCTCTTCTGTATTTCCCGATCCGATAAGGATAGCCAATAACTCTGCATCACTCAGTGCATCAGCTCCCTTTGCCATCATCTTTTCACGTGGACGGTCTTCTTTGGCCCACTGACAAATAGTAAGTTTTTGCGGCTCTTTCATTTATAGAAGTTTTTCCGAAATGCTTCGAACTCACCACGTTTCAAGATACAACGCTGCCACCAGGCTCTCCAAAAGCCGGTCCCATAGCCAATGAGTTGTATAAAGGAGGCGGCAACCGAATAAATGCCAATACGGAAACTACGGTTCTGAACAGTAGAATCCATACAGACCAATAAAGCATAAAGAACAATAGGTAGCAGACTAAATAGGCAAAACGGAGTACCAATAAGCAGTATTACTACTCCCAACGTAAACACAGCAGGAAGTAAATGTACCAGTTTCAATGATTCCGGATATTTTTTATAAAGATTGATACGGGCAATACCCGAATTATGTACTTGCTTGAAGAATTTCCTCAAATCCGTACGCCGCTTATGATATACCCAGGCACCCGGAAAGAGTCTGCAACGGTATCCTTCTTTAAAGATACGGATACTAAAATCAATATCCTCACCAAACCGCATTTTAGAAAAGCCACCTAAGGCCTGGTATACCTCCCGTCTCACTCCCATATTAAAGCTGCGCGGATAGAACTTGTCCATCTTCTTTTTCCCGCCGCGAATACCTCCGGTAGTAAAGAAAGAGGTCATAGAATAGTTAATCGCTTTCTGAATATCCGTAAAGGAGTCATGAGCACGATCGGGACCTCCGAAAGCATCTGCCGGAGCTGTCTTTAATTCCGCGTCTATTGCATCCAGGTACCCTTCAGGAAGAATACAATCAGAATCTAATATTATCAGATACTCACCCCGACTTCGTTCTGCCCCATAGTTGCGGGTTTGCCCCGGACCGGAATTCGTTTTTTGGTAATATTTCAAATCAAGGACAGCCTTATATTTCTCAGCCACTTCCAGACATGGTATGGTAGACCCATCTTCTACTACTATCACCTCAAAATCTTTGAAACTTTGATCCGCAAGACTTTGCAACAGTTCATCGACCTCATCGGGACGATTGTATACGGGTATAATAACGGAGTATCTCATAGTTATTGTTTTATCTATATTGCAAAGATACATCATTATTTTAATAAAAACGGGGCTACTCCTAATTAGGATAGCCCCGCTCTGTATATTATCTGTTTTACAGATTATTTACCCACAACAGTCATTGTGTCAGACGCAATCAGCAACTCTTCATCCGTAGGAATAACTACTATCTTTACCTTTGAATCATCTGTAGAAATGATAGCTTCTTCACCACGTACTTTGTTCTTTTCGGCATCTATCTTCACACCCATGAATTCGAGCCCTTCACATACACCGGCACGACAACTTGCCTGGTTTTCACCGACACCACCTGTGAAAAGAATAACATCTACACCACCCAAAGCTGCAGCATAAGCACCAATATATTTCTTAATGCGATAGAAATACATATTCTCCGCCAGAATTGCTTTCGGATTTCCTTCAGCTACGGCAGCTTCCAGTTCACGCATATCACTTGATACGCCAGAGATACCGAGTACTCCGCTCTTCTTGTTGAGCAGATTAGAAACACCTGTCGTAGTCAAACCTTCTTTGTCCATAATGAAAGCCACTGCACCGGCATCAATATCACCGCTACGTGTGCCCATCATCAAACCTTCCAATGGAGTAAGTCCCATCGTAGTATCGATACATTTGCCATCCTTGATAGCAGCAATAGAACCACCATTACCGATATGGCAGGTAATGAGTTTCAAGCCCTCTGCTTTAATACCTAAGTATTCACATACACGCTGTGAAACATAACGATGAGAAGTTCCGTGGAAGCCATAACGGCGTACACCATATTTCTCGTACAGTTCGTAGGGTACAGCATAAAGATATGCGTAATCCGGCATTGTCTGATGGAAAGCCGTATCAAATACACCTACCTGAGGAATATTAGGAAGGATAGCTGAGACAGCATTTACACCTTTCAGATTAGCAGGATTGTGAAGCGGAGCCAAATCATTACAAGCAACAAAAGCTTCCAATACGTCTTTGTCCAGCAATACAGACTTGCTAAAACGTTCGCCTCCGTGTACCATACGATGACCTACCGCATTAATTTCATCCAGAGACTTAATCGCACCATACTCCGGGCTAACCAAAGTATTAAGAATGAATTCTACACCTACTGTATGTTCGGGAATATCTTTTTCAAGTACTTTCTTCTCTCCGTTCGGTAAAGTAAGTTTCAGGAATGAACCTTTCAAACCTATCTTTTCGATACCACCTTGTGCAATCACTTCCTTGCTGTCCATGTCGAACAGCTTGTATTTAATGGATGAACTACCACAGTTCAATACTAATATTTTCATTTTTGATTTCGATTTTAAATTATTTCGCCTTCTTGGCAGCAATAGCCTGATTAGCAGTAATAGCAATCATTCTGTAAACATCTTCAATAGAACAACCGCGTGAAAGATCATTCACCGGACGAGCAATACCCTGAAGAATCGGTCCTACTGCATCGGCATGTCCCAAACGCTGAACCAGTTTATAAGAAATATTACCCACTTCGAGGCTTGGTACTATCAGCACATTAGCTTCACCTGCAACCGGAGATCCCGGTGCTTTACTTGCACCCACTGAAGGAACCAGAGCGGCATCCGCCTGCATTTCACCATCAATATTTAGCTCTGGCGCCATTTCTTTAGCCAATCTTGTTGCTTCTACCACTTTGTCTACTACCTCATGCTTTGCAGAACCTTTGGTTGAAAAGCTTAACATAGCTACCTTCGGATCTTCAATTCCGGCAACAGCCTGTGCTGTACGAGCTGTACAAACTGCAATCTGAGCCAGCTGAGCAGCATCGGGAACCGGAGTTACAGCAACGTCTCCCATTACAAGCAGACCATTCTGTCCACACTCAGGTGCATGTGTCAACATCAACATTGCACCAGACACAGTAGTGATGCCCGGGCTTGTTTTAATAATCTGAAGAGCAGGACGAAGCACATCACCTGTTGTATTACGTGCACCGGCCAACTGACCATCAGCATCTCCGTTTTTAATGATAAGACATCCCAAATACAATGGGTTGAGTACCAATTTACGGGCTTCTTCAATAGTCATGCCTTTTTTCTTCCGAAGCTCACACAACAATTGTGCATATTCTTCTTGTTTCGCATGATTTTCCGGGTCAATAATGGTTGCCTTACTGATATTTCCCAATCCCCACTTAGCAGCAGCCTCATGAATTTCATCCGGATTACCCAGAAGAATAAGGTCAGCAACTTCATCTGTCAAAATCTGATTGGCAGCTTTCAGAGTACGTTCTTCTGTACCTTCAGGAAGAACAATGCGTTGACGATCCGCTTTCGCACGTGCAACAATAGAGTTAATTAAATTGAGCATAGATATTTAATTTTATGTATAATTCTGGTAGTAGGTGTTATTCACGCCGCAAAAGTACACAATTTTGCAATATCTACATTGCAAAACGGGGCGTTTTTACGCCCCGAAGATACAATTATTATAATATTTAACACTAACGAATGATTTGCGGAGATACTTCCTTAAACTGTTCCATACACATTCCGATAGAAGCACCAATATAAGTAGGATCACAAATCAAATATTTGGCACCATCGTCCAGCACCACATAATCACCGGGAATCTCCTCTGTAAAACGGACTGCTGAAGCAATATGATTGGGATAATCGAGTAAAATAGCATCTAAGCCTAACAAATCTTTCACTAAAGTAGAATACAAGATAGCACGGTCTTCACAGTCACAAGCCGGATAAAAAAAGTTTTCGTCCAGGAAGAAAGGTTTCTCATAACCAAACTGTGCCCCATCGGTCTGATATTCAAAACCTGTCTGCACAAACTCTATGAGTATATTAGCAGCCTCTCGCTGAGATTTACCTTTGATAGCTTCTTTCAGAGGAGGATACAGAGTTGCTTTTAACTCTTCACTCATGGGAGTGTGATAATATACCGACACATCACACTGCGGATAGCTCTTATAAAATTCTATCAGGTTCTTATTAACCACCGTCTCCACTTTTACCGAACCGGATTTAGGAGATATGGCTTCTGCATATTCAACCATATTAAACTCAGGCGCCGCATCGATAGAAAGAGAAACATAATTCTTTGCATTCGCAAAATCCTGCTTATAGGTATAAACTCCCATCGGGCCATTCTGCTTTTCCGCATCAAAGACATAATACTTGGTACCCTCCAATATTATATAAGGTATACCATATAATGCTGCGGCAGGTGCTACCATCAGTTTCAGTTTTTCGTTAATTTTGGAAAGGCGTACTTTATATCCCGATTTATTCAGAATAAACATTTGCAAAAAAGCAATATCATCTTTCTGCTGTTCACCATAAAGCTGTTCGCCAAGCTTCTTAGTAAACAACAAATACCCCCAGTCACTCATCTTCTTCTCTTCACGCAGAGTCATGCAATCCTTTATCAATTGTTCATGATCCGCTTTACAAAGCTGGCTCCAAGCATCGGCAACATCTGCTTCCCGATTCCCTGCCAATGCAAGATTTTCAATTGCACCAGTTGCCACATTAAAGAAAGAACCATAAAAATCAACAGGCGTACGACGTACAGGAGTCTCTGATTCCGGTACCACCGGAATATCTATTTTCACGGGAAGATAGGGCCGTCCCGGAATATACACTCCTGGTACAGGTTTATCCGTAATAGATGGTAAAGCGGGTTTCTTTATCTCAACCGGTCTCCCTTCAAGAGTAGGCCTTTCCATTCCCGGTATTCTTGGAGGAGCCGGTTTAATTTCAATAGGTGCTTGTGACCGTTTACCATCAAATACCGGTTGTTTGACAGGTTCAGGACGTACCGGCGCTTCTACAGCATCAAATGCCTCAAATTTAGTCCACGCTTCTCTAAGAAAAGTATCAAAGTCGGCATCCGCCTTATTTTTAAAATCATTAAACTCTTTCTGTTGCTGCTTTTGAAAACTTTCAAATTCCTTTTCAAAGTCAACATCTTGCGCCATTGCCACCGGAACAGCCAATAGCTCAATCACAAAAGGAAAAATACACTTCATCTTATTCATCTGCGTATTATTTTTAGTAACCAGCGACTCATTATTATCCTACTTAATCAACATCATCTCATAGAAAGCACACTCATCTGCGAGTATGCCTCATGAAACTCTTGCCCGTCATTCTGAGTTATCTGCCCGAAAACCGACCAGACGTTTTCCATCACCCCAGCTTTCTGTAAAGCAGCTTTCTTGGCTTCCATAAAAGCGCGCTCCTCAGCTTGCTTCAAAGTGATCTCTTCACTGACCTGCCAACGCCCCTGTACCCCTTTCACCTTAACAATGTCCTGGGCACAAAGGCTTCCGGCAGATATCAACAATAAAATAGCTATAACTCCGAGTAGCCTATTTATTCTCATTCAAATCTTTCCCTTTTTAATAATCGATCCTTAATACCCTAACTTATCCAGTTCTTTGGCCAGGTCTTCCGACTTCTTTGCCAATTCGGCACGTACTGCACTAATCGCAGCCTTATTCGCAGATTCCAGGCTATACCCAAGTGTTACCATCACCTCTACATTTTTGTTTTCAAGCGTTCTATACACTTCTACCAATGGCGTGATACGTCCCAAAGTAGCCGAAATCACACTTTTACTGGCAGCAACTACACTTGAAAGACTGGCAGCTTCTTCCTGTCCCATATCATCATTGGCCACTTTTGCCTCAATCAGCTGAGACACTTTTGTTTGAATCTGCCCCGCAAGTTCTATTTTGGCAGCATTGGTTGCCTGCAAAACAGCAGAAGACTGATTACCACCAATAGCTCTTGAAGAAGCAACATACCAGAACGGAGTTCCGTCCGGAGTCATTTCTGCCTGCTTCTGCCATGCATCCTCTATCTGCTTATCTAATGGCAATTTCCCAATTGGAGTTTTAAACCCTTCTTTTGTTAATTTCTTAGCTTCTTTACGTGCATCTTTAAGTGCCTTTTTTTTCAGTTCATTGTTTAAAACTTTCTCTTGTTTTGCCATTGTTTTGTAGTCTTTCTTGGTAGCCTTTTCTTGTGCAAAGGTATTTACAGATAACATCAGAGCAAAAACCGTGAAAACGCTGATTAGCAAGTTCTTCTTCATATTCGTCTTGTTTTAGTAGTTAATATTCGTTTTTTAAATCGGACATTGATATTTGCAAAAATATATATATTTTCTTTTCTATTCCTTTTTTCATTGTTTTTTTTCATACAATTGAATGGTTAAAATAATTTCTTCACGGAAAACAGTGACAACTCTCCTACTTATTTCATAACTTTGCACCGTTTTCAAATTCAATAGGTATAAAATATGATACGTCAGTGTGCCATTTTATTTGGCTGTTTGGCTTTGGGTGAATTGATTGTTTTTCTCACGGGAATTAAGCTCCCGTCCAGCATCATAGGAATGTTGTTGCTCACCCTATTTCTGAAATTAGGTTGGATCAAGTTGCATTGGGTGCAAGGTATGTCCGACTTCTTAGTTGCTAATCTGGGATTCTTCTTTATTCCACCAGGAGTTGCCCTTATGCTCTATTTTGACATCATTGAGGCACAATTCTGGCCGATAGTAGTTGCAACCCTTATCAGTACCATTCTGGTGCTTGTTGTCACCGGATGGGTTCACCAATTAACACGTAAAATCAAATGAATTATTTAGAAAATGAATTCTTCCTGTTGGCTATCACCTTCGGGATTTACTTCTTTGCCAAGTTACTGCAGAAGAAGACGGGATTTCTTTTGCTGAATCCTATTCTACTCACTATAGCCGTCCTTATCATTTTTCTGAAAATAGCCCATATCAGTTATGAAACTTACAATGAAGGCGGCCATCTGATTGAATTCTGGCTTAAACCGGCAGTAGTAGCGCTGGGGGTACCTCTGTATTTACAGTTGGAAACAATCAAAAAACAATTGCTACCCATATTATTATCACAGTTGGCTGGCTGTTTTGTCGGAGTTGTTTCCGTTGTACTGATAGCCAAACTAATGGGAGCTTCACAAGAAGTTATTCTCTCTCTGGCTCCGAAATCCGTAACTACTCCTATTGCCATGGAAGTAACTAAAACCTTAGGAGGTATTCCTTCGCTGACAGCAGCAGTAGTAGTCTGTGTCGGATTACTGGGGGCCATACTCGGATTCAAAACAATGAAACTGATGCATGTAGGTAGTCCGATAGCCCAGGGATTATCCATGGGAACCGCCGCTCATGCGGTAGGAACCTCCACTGCGATGGATATCAGCAGTAAATATGGAGCATATGCCAGTCTGGGATTGACATTAAACGGAATATTCACTGCATTATTAACTCCAACAATTCTCCGATTATTAGGTCTTCTCTAACAAAAACGTCCTCTATTTGTTATATTATTAAGCGAAAAGCAAAATAAATTTTATATGATAGATTTTAAGGATATTACTATCCAGGATAAGGATACCATTACATCTTACACGATGAACAGTAGTCGCCGTAATTGCGACCTTTCTTTTTCCAACCTTTGCAGTTGGAGATTTCTGTATAACACACAGTTCGCCATCATTGACGATTTCCTGGCATTCAAATTCTGGGTTGGAGACGAACTGGCCTATATGATGCCTGTCGGAAAAGGAAATCTGAAAAAGGTACTGGACCTGCTCATTGAAGACGCAAATCAGGAAGGACAACCGTTCTGCATGCTGGGTGTGTGTGCATGTATGAGAGAAGAACTTGAGGAGATCATGCCGGGACAGTTTACATTTACTGCTGACAGGGACTATGCAGATTATATCTACCTGCACACCGATCTGGCTACGCTAAAAGGAAAAAAATTCCAGTCTAAGCGAAACCACATCAATAAATTCCGGAATACATACGGTAACTATGAATATACCCCTATCACCTCCGATCGTATTCAGGAATGTTTAGATCTGGAAGCCGAATGGTGTAAAGTGAATAACTGTGACCAACAGGAAGGTACCGGCAATGAACGCCGTGCCCTGATTTATGCATTAAATCATTTCGAAGACCTGGGGCTAACAGGTGGAATACTTCACGTCGATGGCAAGATTGTTGCATTTACTTTCGGGATGCCTATCAACAAAGAGACTTTCGGTATACATGTAGAAAAAGCTGATACAACAATTGACGGGGCTTATGCCATGATCAACTATGAATTTGCCAATCACATCCCCGAACAATATATCTACATTAACCGCGAAGAGGATCTGGGTATTGAAGGCCTGCGAAAAGCCAAACTATCCTACCAGCCCGTTACTATTCTGGAGAAGTATATGGCATGCTTTAAAGAACATCCCCTGGAAATGATTAAATGGTAAGATAAAGAGATGACCAAACAACAGATAAAAGCTTTATGGAAGCTTTGTTTTGACGATAGCGATGCGTTCATCGATATGTATTTTCGCCTACGTTATAATGACGAAGTAAATATCGCTATAGAAAGTGGCAAAGAAGTAGTCTCTGCACTTCAGATGATACCCTATCCTATGACTTTTTGTGGCGAACAAATCCAGACCTCATATATCTCCGGTGCTTGTACCCATCCCGATTTCCGGGGAAACGGAGTCATGCGTGAGTTACTTTCACAGGCATTTGCACGCATGAGGTATAATCGCGTTGTTCTTAGTACACTGATCCCTGCAGAGCCCTGGTTGTTTGATTATTATGCGCGTATGGGGTATATGCCTGTATTTCGTTATTCGGAAAAAAAAATATCACAATGGGACATAAGTCCTGTGCCGGATATCTTCATAACGAAATTAGCAGATGCCAATGAAGAAGCATATCAATATCTCGACAAAAAAATGTCTGAGCGCTCTTGCTGTATTCAGCATACTTTTAGTGACTTTAAAGTAATTATCGCAGATTTGCTTATCAGTAAAGGCACATTCTATATAGCTACCGTTCAGGAACAGATAGCAGGCATAGCCGTTGTTTATCCGAATGGTAATGGATTACAAATAAATGAATTGCTGACAGAAAACGGCGAAATTGAAAAAGCATTGCTCTATCATATCCGGCAGGAAGCAGGCACCGACGCTATTACAATGATTACTCCCCCTATGGCTGCCGAAGAACAATATCCCCTCGGCATGGCACGTATCATTGATGCCAGAACTATTTTACAGTTCCATGCGGCCTTGCATCCGGAAATTGAAATGAACATAAAGCTAACAGACGAACAATTGGCTATAAATAATGGCTACTACTACCTTTACAAAGGAAAATGTAAATTCAGTAAAGAACGGTTGTTGGGTAGCCACCGACAATTGACCATCGGAGAACTATGCGAAAAGCTCTTCTCTCCATTGCAACCTTATATGAGTTTAATGTTGAATTAACAGCTATTATGCAAAGCGTTATTTACTAATCCTTTAGTACTCTTCTTTAGATTTAAGAACACAAAACATCCGGATGTTATTATACAAAACACCCGAATGTTTTAATTTACAACATGGGGATGTTTTCACTGACAACACCCGGATGTTGTTGATTCTTTCCATTTGATTTATGACAAGCAGAAATAGGGTAGTCTGATTGCATGATAAGTATTGACTTACACACTTAAAGTAGTGAACATAGTAGTGAGTATATAAAAGAGAGCATCCTGCACACCTCCCAGCTTTTGTCATTAAAACGCCAAGAAATAGTGTACAGGATGCAGGTGTGTTTCGGAAAGATTTGTATAAGATTAATTTAGAGTCCGCTAAAGTCTACACCTTCAAAAACCAGCGACGGAATACGCCAGGATGAAGACAATCGCGGATCGTTTCCTGTTTCGGACAACGACGACCAGAGAGTCAACATATTACCAGTCACATTCATTTCGGATACAGGCTGTGTCAGTTTCCCATTTTCAATAAGGAACCCTTCGATACCATACGAAAAGTCTCCTGTAGAACTGTTACAGTTACCACCATTAAAACCTGTCACAAGAATTCCATGATCTACTCCGGCTACCAGCCCGTCGAGATCCTTTAAGCCCGTTTGCATGACCAGAATAGAGGGTGAGTTAATAGTTGGAGAAACTCCCATCTTTCTGGCATTATAGGTATCAATAAAATAAGTTTTCAACACTCCATTCTCAAAAACCGGACGTCGCTCTGTTGCTACACCTTCACTATCAAAATAGCGGGCACCGGATGCTTGCAGCAGATGAGGTTCGTCTATTAATGTCATCTTATCGGCCAGTACTTTTTCATTCAGTTTATCCAGCAAGAAAGAATTTTTCTGCTGAAGAGAAGATCCATAAAGAGCATCCACCAAAGGACTAAGTAGCTGACTGACATTCATTGGATCTACCACCATCGTATATTTACCGGATTTCGCCTTTCTTTGCCCGACCTTACGCAATACACGTTCCAGGGCTTTCTGCCCGATGCCTGCTTTTACCAGTTTATCAAAATAGAGTGATGATTCATACCAGCCAGCCGAAGGGCGCGCCTCTCCTTCACCCTTTATTGCAACCTCGGCATAAAGAGAATACCAGCTTGACTTTGTTTCTCCTTCAAAACCATTACTGGTGATCCGGTATCCAAAATTATCTCCATCGCTATAAGAAGAACTGACAGAAATAATGCGGTCATCTTTGCCCAGTGCCTCTTCGGCAACAGCTTTTGCCAATGCTACTTTATCATCGGGGCGAATGGAAGAGAATTTTGCATCCAACAACTTCAAATCCGGACTTCCTCCTTTATAATAGCGGGAAGCATCCGGCAATACACGTGCCTCATCCTTTGCCAGATAACGGGTAGAGTCAATGCCATTCTTTATAAATGTTTCAAGTTCTTTCTTATCCAGCCGATTGGTAGAATAGGTTCCATAGCGTCCGTCTACATATAAGAAAATGGTCAGGCCATTTTCCGAAGCCTGCTGTAAACGGTCCATTTTGGCATCACGCAACTCAAAAGAAGAGTTTGATCCGGCATAAAGATTCACTTTTGCTTGCTGGCAACCATTCTTCAAGGCATAATCCATTGCCCATTGTGCCAGTTTTTTATTGCTATCTGAAATCATAAGAGTTGAAAGTTGAGAGTCGAAAACCGGGAATCAAACATATACCTTACCACATTCCCCGAAGTTTCAACTTTAATTTTTAATTTCTAATTTTTAGTTCTCACTGTTTCCTCAGTTTTCTCCTCCAACGGTCAGTTTACTAACCAACGCCGAAGGCATACCACAAGTCACCGGACAAGATTGTCCATCCTTTCCGCAAGTCCAGGTACCATTATCAATCTTGTCATTATTAGCCACCATAGTAATATCTGCCAATGCTTTCGGACCATTACCGATGATATTGATATCTTTAATGGGTTGTGTCAGTTTACCATCCTCAATCAGATAACCCGATTTCACAAAGAAAGTAAAATCACCTGCCCCAATCTGCACCTGTCCGTTTGTAAACTGATCGACAAAAATACCCTGTTTTACGGAAGCTATAATATCTTCCTCTTTCATATTGCCGGGTTCCATATACGTAGCACGCATACGGGGAATCGGCATATTCCGGAAGGTTTCGCGTCGTCCGTTTCCGGTTGGAGCAATACCATAATGTTTGGCACTGATACGGTCGTGCATATAACTGGTTAAAACTCCCTCTTTAACGAGATATGTTTTCTGTCCTTCCACTCCCTCGTCATCAAAGTTCACAGATCCACGGTTGAAAGGAATAGTACCGTCATCTATTACAGAAATATGTTCATTGCACACTTTCTTATTCAACTGATCGGAGAAAATAGAGACATTCTTACGATTGAAATCTGCTTCAAATGCATGTCCGATAGCCTCGTGTAACAGGATACCGGAACCTCCCGCACCCATCACCACAGGCATCTCTCCTCCTTTAGGCTTGATAGCTCTAAAAAGAATGGCTGTATTGTCCACAGCTTCGCGTGCCAGAATATCAACCAAGTCATCAGACAGAAACTCAAACCCTTTACGATAGGCTCGGGCAGCATAACTGTTTTCCATCTTTCCGTTTTCCTCCATAATACAGACTGCACCAAGCGTCACCATAGGCCGATAATCATAATACATCACGCCTTCACTATTACAGAAAAGAATATGTGATGTTGAATCACTTTGATTGGCCATTACTTTGGACACACGCTTATCCAATGCGAATATCTTGTCATTCAGCTTTTGAAGATAAGGCATCTTATCTTTCAAACTGATTTCCTCCCAAGGAGTAGTAATCGGATAGTAGTTTTTCTTCAATGTTTTTTCTGCCAGACGTACAGGACCGGATTTCTTCTTGCCGGATGCAATACGTGCAGCCGTACGTGCAGCATTCAACATATCGTCAAGCGTCACATTTTCCACATAGGCATAACCGGTTTGATCACCTGCAAGCACACGCACTCCCATACCAAAGTCTATATAGGAGTTACAGCTATTCACCGCCCCGTCTTTCAAACTGATTACATTGGTGAAGGTATGTTCAAAAAAGAGATCAGCATAATCTCCTCCTTTTTCAAGGGCTGCTGCCAATACTTTCTTCATATCTTCTTCGCTCACACCAAAATGGTTCATTGCCTGCGAAAGCGCTGCCTTCTGGTCAGCTCCTCCCAAAGCTCCCTTCACCGAAGGGATAGCCAACGCCGAGCCTGCAGCCAACGAACCTAATAATGCCATGCCTCCTGTTCTTATAAAATTTCGTCTGTCCATAATATATCTATTATTTTTAGGATTTCTTCGTTAATAAACTTTCCAGTTCTTCTGCACTCAAACGAAGGTAGAACTGCCCGCGATAAGCAACAGAAATCGACCCGGTCTCCTCTGATACGATAATAGCATGCGCATCCGACTCCTGCGATATCCCCATTGCAGCACGATGACGAAGCCCCAGTTCTTTGGGTATATCCAGATTGTGAGATACCGGCAGAATGCATCCGGCAGCTTTAATGCGCTTTTTACTTATTACCATCGCACCATCATGCAAAGGACTGTTTTTGAAAAAAATATTTTCTATCAAACGCTGATTTACATCCGCATTAATAATTTCTCCGGTACGTACTACCCCATCCAAAGGAACATTGTGTTCAATCACAATCAGGGCGCCTACCTTTTGTTTACCCATACTGATACATGCCATTACTACCGGCATGATATCTTCATGTTCTAATGACTCTTTTTTATTCCCGGTAAAAAAACGTGCCAGAGCATTGACATGCTGATGTGAACCAAGCGTAAGCAGGAAACGGCGTATCTCATCCTGAAAAAGTATAATCAGAGCCAGTACACCGACATTCATCAAAGTATTAAAAATAGAACCCAGCAGTTTCATTTCAAGCACCTGAGTTACTACCAGCCACATCAGGATCAGCACAAGAATACCTGTGAACACTTTGATAGAACCCGAAGCTTTCATCAATTTGTAGACATAGTACAAAAGGAAAGCCACCAACAGAATGTCAATAAAATCTTTGATACCAAACTCAAAGAACATACCGGCAGCCATGGCTATTATTTGATATTCACCCATATAAACATTTACAATTTATAACTAACAATTTTCTCCACCATCCTTACCGCTTCCACTGCTTCACGCACATCATGTACCCGTAGGATATTGGCTCCTTTCATTAAGGCAACCGTATCCAATACAGCCGTTCCGTTCAGAGCGTCTTGCGGTGTGCCTCCAAGCAAACGATAAATCATTGACTTTCTTGAAACACCCACTAATAAAGGCAGTTCGAAAACACTGAACTCTTCAAGATGTGCCATCAGTTCATAATTATGCTCCAGCGTCTTACCAAAGCCAAATCCCGGATCAAGAATGATGTCCTTCACACCCAAGTCACGCAACTGTTGCACCTTCATGGCGAAATACATAAACACCTCTTTAAGTAAATCGTCATAATGTGGCTCAGATTGCATATTTTGAGGCGTACCTTGCATATGCATCATGATATAAGGCACTCCCAACCGGGCAACAGTTTCAAACATTTTCGGGTCCATCTCTCCGGCTGCAATGTCATTGATGATAGCAACACCATATTCCTTTACACATTGTTCTGCCACATCAGCCCGAAACGTATCTACAGAAACTACAGCGTCCGGATGATTACGAACCACAATTTCCAGTCCTGTCCGTAAACGACGCATCTCTTCTTCGGCAGAGATGTTTTCCGCGTTAGGGCGGGAAGAGTAAGCACCAATATCAATTATAGAAGCACCTTCGGCCAATATTTGTTGTGCACGTCCGGCAATATCTGCCTCAGTTTGCATCCGGCTTCCGGCATAAAAAGAATCAGGAGTAACATTCAGAATACCCATCACTTGTGGGACAGAGAGATCGAGCAGTTGCCCGTTGACATTCAAATATCTATGCGCTAATGAGTTCATTAATCTCGTTTTTCGGTTAGATTATTGCAAATGTAGAGAAAAAAAGCAAGTAACCGCTTATTATCATAAGAAATTGTACCGGATACGGTATTCTCTTAGCGCTCATTAAGAAAGAATCTTATCAAATAAAGAGAAAGGGAAGAGATTTCCAGTTATTCTTTTCACACGATTCAAGATTATACTCTATCTTTGCTGCCGTCTTTATAACTATAGAAAGAATATGGAACTCTCTGCTCTCTACCAGATATTTCTGGAATGTAATACAGTAACTACGGATAGCCGCAATTGCCCTAAAGGCTCTATGTTCATTGCCCTCAAAGGTGATTCATTCAATGGGAATGCTTTCGCCACACAAGCTATTAACGATGGGTGCGCATATGCGATTGTTGACGAAGCAGCTCATGTAGTGAAAGGTGATAAACGCTACATCCTTGTAAACAGCTGCATCGAAACGTTACAACAGCTGGCCAACTATCACCGCAAACAATTGGGTACCCGAATTATCGGTATCACCGGAACTAACGGAAAAACAACCACGAAAGAATTAATCTCAGCCGTGTTGTCACAATCCTATAATGTTCTTTATACGCAAGGCAATTTAAACAACCACATCGGAGTACCTGTTACCCTTCTTCGCCTGAAAGCAGAACATGATCTTGCGGTCATCGAAATGGGCGCCAGTCATCCGGGAGAAATTAAATTCTTAGCAGAAATAGTCGAGCCGGATTACGGCATCATTACTAACGTGGCTAAAGCACACCTCGAGGGTTTCGGCTCATTTGAAGGAGTTATAAAAACCAAAGGAGAACTGTATGATTTTCTACGTAAAAAAGAGGGTTCAACTATCTTTATTCACCACGACAATCCATATCTTATGAATATTTCTTCCGGACTGAATCAAATACCTTACGGAAGTGATGAATCACTCTATGTCAATGGTCATGTGACAGGGAACTCGCCTTACCTTACCTTTGAATGGAAAGCAGGAAAGAGCGGTGAAAATTATGAAGTAGAAACCCAGCTGATAGGAGAATATAATTTCCCTAACGCTTTGGCTGCTGTTACTATCGGACGCTTCTTTGAAGTTGAACCGCAAAAAATAAATAAAGCACTCACTGAATATGCTCCGCAAAACAATCGTTCGCAGTTGAAAAAAACAGCCGAGAACACGCTGATTATCGATGCTTATAATGCCAATCCTACAAGTATGATGGCAGCACTGGAGAACTTTAATAAAATGACGGTTGCGCATAAGATGTTAATACTGGGAGATATGCGCGAACTGGGAGCTGAAAGTGCAGCTGAGCACCAAAAGATAGTAGACTTCATTAAAGCATGCGAGTTTGAGAAAGTCATATTTGTTGGAAGCCTGTTTGCTGCAGCCGAACATTCATACCAGACATACTCCAATGCCCAAGAACTCATACAGGCATTACAAGCCGATAAACCTAAAGATTATACTATCTTAATAAAGGGGTCTAACGGAATAAAACTTAGTTCAGTAGTAGATTATTTATAATCTGCTACTGTTTTCCTCTTATTGTTTGTTTCAACATCCGGGGGCGTACCCAATAGTAACCGATAAGACTGGCAAAAATTGCCCCCAAAGAATTGGCTGTAAAGTCTAACCAATCTCCTCCACGATAGGTTGTACAATACTCTTGTAACAACTCTATACAACCGCTAAACAATACCGGGCAAACGAAAGCACCTACCCATGCATGCCACATTGGAGAATCTCCTTTTCTGTGAGTACGCAAAAACTCCAGCCACAACATGCCGGACATACCGAAATACATACAAAAATGAACAATTTTATCTATATTAGGTATTTTACTTAACTCTGTTGAAGGTGGTCTGAAAAACGACAGATAGATAACTACCAGAATTATTAACAGAGAAACCGGGTATTTCTTAATATAATAAAGCATATCTAAATAAATTACAGATGTTGGGCAAATATAAGGAACATTTCTTATATTTGCATGTTTAAGTAAGATAAATATATCGAATTGTAAGATAAATAAAGCTTTTATGACTAAAAATGACAGAGCGAACTTTGGCAGTAAGTTAGGGGTGATTCTTGCCTCTGCAGGATCAGCCGTAGGACTGGGTAATATATGGAGGTTTCCATACGAAACCGGTAATCATGGCGGTGCCGCTTTTATCATTATTTATCTGGGTTGTATTTTTCTTCTGGGACTTCCGATCATGGTATCCGAATTCCTTATTGGACGCCATTCTCGTTCAAACACCGCCAGAGCTTATCAAAAGCTGGCTCCCGGTACGCATTGGCGTTGGGTAGGACGTATGGGAGTACTTGCCGGTTTCCTTATTCTCAGTTATTATTCGGTAGTAGCCGGATGGACCCTCGAATATATTTTCGAAGCATTAGCCAATGGCTTCTCAGGTAAGACTCCGGACGAATTTATTTCTTCATTTCAGACATTCTCAAGCAATCCATGGCGACCGGCGATTTGGCTGATCCTATTTCTACTCGGTACTCATTTTATTATCGTGAAAGGTGTAGAGAAGGGGATAGAGAAATCTTCTAAGATAATGATGCCTATGCTGTTTATTATCATCCTCATATTAGTAGTATGTTCTGTATCTTTGCCAGGCGCAAGCAGAGGTATTGAGTTTCTACTTAAACCAGATTTCAGCAAGGTAGACGGAAATGTATTCTTAAGCGCAATGGGACAAGCCTTTTTCTCACTTAGCCTAGGGATGGGATGTCTTTGTACTTATGCTTCCTATTTCAGTAAAAAGACCAATTTAACTAAGACAGCCTTCAGCGTAGGGATTATTGATACAATTGTAGCGGTACTTGCAGGATTCATCATCTTCCCGGCTGCTTTCTCTGTGGGTATTCAGCCGGATGCAGGTCCAAGCCTCATCTTTATTACCCTGCCTAATGTGTTCCAGCAGGCATTCAGTGGAGTACCGTTATTGGCGTATATATTCTCTGTGATGTTTTATGTACTGCTGGCAGTGGCTGCTCTTACTTCTACTATCTCTTTGCATGAAGTTGTTACAGCTTACTTGCACGAAGAGTTTAAGTTTACTCGCCACCGGGCAGCATTATTTGTTACAGGAGGGTGTATCTTCCTCGGTATACTCTGCTCCCTGTCACTTGGAGTAACAAAGGGTATCACAGTTTTCGGATTAGGAATGTTCGACCTGTTTGATTTTGTAACCGCAAAAATCATGTTACCGCTGGGCGGATTGTGTATTTCAATATTTACCGGATGGTACCTGGACAAGAAAATTGTCTGGAGCGAGATTACAAACAACGGTACACTAAAAGTTCCCGTTTATAAACTTATCATTTTCATTTTGAAATATATTGCACCAATAGCAATTTCCTGTATCTTTATCAATGAGTTAGGATTACTTAAATAATATGATATGTGGAAAGACTTTTTCTACTTTTCACGTACAGAACGGCAGGGTATTATAATCCTTGCCGTTTTGATTATTATGGTCGGTATAGTTTCATGGTTTATACCACCAAGAGAAATCTCGAAAATTGAAGATAACCAAAAGTTCGAAAAAGAGTATGCCCATTTTATGGCATCGCTGAAAGAAAGAGAACAACAAAGAGAAACAAGTTACAAAAGCCACCAGTACAAAAAACGAGAAGTAATACTCGCTTCTTTCGATCCTAATACGGCAGACTCTATTACTTTTCTTAACCTGGGACTTCCGCCATGGATGGCAAAGAATATTCTGAAATACCGTACCAAAGGAGGACGCTTCCGTAAACAGAGTGACTTCCAAAAAGTATATGGATTGACAGAAAAGCAATACACAACTCTCGAACCTTATATATCCATAGCAGATATACCGAAAGAGCAGGATACAATTCGACTGTTTAGTCAACAGGAACCACGGGATACTCTACAATATTACAAATATCCAAGTGGAACAACAATCAGCTTAAACCAGGCTGACACCACTGAATTTAAAAAAATCCCGGGTATAGGAAGCGCCATTGCCCGTATGATTGTAGGATATAGGAAAAAGCTGGGAGGATTCTACCAAATAGAGCAGTTGCAAGATATTCATCTGGATACGGATAAACTACATGAATGGTTGTTTGTCAACAAGAATGAGACCCAACAGATAAACCTGAATAAAGCAGGTATTGAAAGACTTAAAGCACATCCCTACATTAATTTTTATCAAGCAAAGGTTATTGTTGAGTATCGCAAGAAAAAAGGAGAAATAGAGAGTCTGAGCCAATTAAAGCTCTATGATGAATTTTCTGAAAAAGATTTTGAACGAATATCACCCTATGTCAGCTTTCATTAAAATAAAAAAGATGCATCCTTATCACACTAGATAAGAATGCATCACACACAAACAAAACAAACACTCTACCTACCATCTTCACAGACTTCTGTAGAGAAGCGATATAAAGATACGGCTAATTGATTAATATTAATAACCAATCAGCCATATGGTATCATTTTTTAGATTTTCCTCCTTCGTATTAACACTTATTAATTATACCGTCTATCATATGAACAGTACGGTCTGTAATCTGAGCTAACCCTTCATCATGTGTTACGATCACAAATGTCTGCTCCAGACGATCACGAAGTTCAAAGAACAATTGATGTAATTCTTCCTTATTATGCGTATCCAGGCTACCTGAAGGCTCATCAGCTAATATTACTGCCGGATTATTGATAAGAGCACGGGCTACAGCGACCCGTTGTTTTTCTCCACCGGAGAGTTCATTGGGTTTATGGGAAGCACGCTCTGCCAATCCCATAAAGTTTAATATCTCTAATGCATGCGCTGTGGCTTCCTTGGAAGATACCCCGGCTATCAACGCGGGAATCATAATATTTTCTAATGCCGTAAACTCAGGAAGCAACTGATGAAACTGAAAAACAAAGCCGATATGCTTATTACGAAAAGCAGAAAGCTCTTTTTCCTTCATTTTACTGACATTCGTACCATCGATATAGATATGACCGGCATCCGGTTCATCAAGCGTACCCATAATCTGCAACAGAGTAGTTTTACCAGCACCACTTGGTCCGACAATACTCACAACTTCTCCTTTATTTATCTCCAGATCAATACCTTTAAGAACCTGTAAAGAGCCGAAGCTTTTAGTAATTCCTTCTAATTTTATCATATAATAATGTGCTAATGTGGCAATATGCCAATGTGCCAATTGGTATGTTGCTATAGTGCAGCCAATTGGCACATTGGCATATCAGCACATTGAATAATTATTCATAATCGTTTTATAACATACTCTGCCAGATAGCAACCAAAAACGGCAGGCATATAACTCACCGTACCACAAGTTGACTTCTTATTCATTTCATCATCAGTCAGCAACACAGCGTTAGGATCCGCTTGTTCCGTACTAAATACTACCGGCACTTTTCGTTTAACTCCCATCTTCTGCAAACGTTTCCGGACAGCTTTACTCAATCCGCAATGATAGGTATCCCAAAGGTCGGCAAAACGAACTTGAGTTATATCACTTTTTGCCCCGGCTCCCATACTGGATACAATCTTAATACGGCGTTGCAAAGCATGATAAATGAGATAGCATTTAGGGCTCAACGTATCTATGGCATCAACAATAAAATCATATTGGGCAGCATCCAGCAGTTCCGGGATATTTTCATCTTTCAGAAAAACGGGTAACACTTTTAAATCCAGTTCCGGATTAATATCTTTAAATCTGGCTTCCAATATATTGGCTTTAGGCATTCCCAGGGTAGAATGCAAAGCCGGTAACTGACGATTTAGATTGGTAGGCTGAACCGTATCAGCATCTACAATCGTCATTCGCCCCACTCCGGCACGGCAAATCATTTCTGCTGCATAAGCACCTACTCCACCCAAACCGACTACAAGTACATGGGCATTACGCAACCGCTCCATCTTCTCTTCACCTAACAAGAGTGCTGTTCTTTGCTTCCAGTTTTCCATCAATTTTTCTTAAACCATTTATAAAACCACTTACCTACCTTTTCATAATGCTGCGACTCATTACTACCACGTGGATTTGAGAAAGAAATAGCTTCCTGAGGTTCTCCCAACTGATCCGGATATAAAATAATAAGGCTATTATTTGAGAAATACTTCCCGAGTTGGGCCGGTAGTTTTTCAAAAGCCGGATCATAAGAGATAGATCCCCGGCGAGCACTGACTACAACCAGTAAATGATCATAATTCACTTGACCGGTAAGCAATAGCAAGTCTCCCCAATCGTCCAGACGGGAGAAATCTGTCATGGTCAATCCATATTTCTTTTTCACCAATTGCTGTAAGTATCTCAACGTCTGTTCATTCGCAAAGAAGTGCGCACGACATCCCAGGATGTTTGCCATGCGACAAAAATGTTCCACCCACTTCTGAAATCCGGCTTCGTACTCCGCCTTCGGAGGGACAGCAATAATAATACGCCGAAGCGTATTAACCGGCATAAGGAACTTGGCTATCATTACTTCCCTATGTAACCCCTTCAACAAACTATCTGCCAGATTACCAAAGAAAGAGTCTACAATATTGACCTTACGATGTAATCCGATTACCACATCAGTCACTTCATATTCTTTTGCTGTATGGATAATACCGGAGGCAATATTAAGATCATACCGGCTCACCTGTGACAAAGGCACATCCGCTGATGCAGCTATCATAGCAGCACGTTCCAAATTTCTTTTACCACACAACTCCAAACGTTCCGAACTACTGTTATCATTAATCACATTCAACGCCAGCAAATTATTTTTTTGTTTAGAATCGCGGATCAGCAAAGACAAGTTTATCAAATCATCAATAGTATCCGGATTTGCCACCGGAATCAGAATCTTCTCAGGTGTCTCCTTTTTACTATTTTCCGTATCCAACTGTGCTTCATGCATAGCGAGCTTACGAGCAGCCCGTTCAGTAGCAAACGAGCTGATGATGCAAGTGAACAGAATTAATACAATAGTACCATTCAACACATCCTCATTCAATAATCGCTCGCCACTGGGCAAAATAATATTATAGCCCACAAGTACGGCTGCCAGCGTAGCTGCCGCCTGTGCATTGCTAAGCCCAAACATCAACTCTCTCTCGATAGCTTTCATCTTATAGATTTTCTGAGTAAGCCACGAAGCAATCCACTTACTCGCCAATGCAACAGTAGTCATTACTACTGCCACTTTTAAAGCGTCACCATGTCCAAAGAGAATTTTAATATCAATCAACATTCCCACTCCAATCAGGAAGTATGGAATAAACAAAGCATTACCCACAAACTCCAGATGATTCATTAACGGAGATACATGGGGAATAAGACGATTTAAGACCAATCCGGCAAGAAATGCTCCCAAAATACCTTCCATTCCTACAAACTCCATCAATCCGGCTCCCAGGAAAACCATTGCCAGAACAAAAATAAACTGCATCACATTGTCGTCGTACTTTCGAAAGAACCAACGTCCGATACGAGGAAAAAAGAAGATAATAAGAAAACCCAGGAAAATAACTTTAACTACCAGCCACAACCAGAACATCTCCGAAGACTCACCTTTAAACAATCCACCAATAACCGCCAGCACCAACAAAGTCAATGTATCGGTAACCGCTGTTCCTCCAACGGCAATACTTACACTTCGATGACGTGATACTCCGTAACGAATCACAATAGGATAAGCCACAAGCGTATGGGAAGCATACATACTGGCGAGTAACACAGAGGTAATGAACCCATATTTCAATACCGTCATGTTAGTGATAAACCCCAGTGCCATAGGAATGACAAATGCCAACAGCCCTAATACCACAGCTTTACCACGATTCTGTTTAAAGTCCCCCATGTTCATTTCGAGCCCGGCCAGAAACATTATGTAATAGAGACCTACTTTTCCAAAAAGTTCAAAACTACTATCGCGTGCCAGAATATTGAATCCATGTTCACCAATCACCACACCAGCCAGAATCATTCCGATTATATGTGGAATACGAAGCCGGCCCAACACCATAGGAGCAAACAATATGATAAGAAGTACAAGGAGAAATATCCATGTAGGATCTGTTATAGGTAGGTTTAAATTAAAATCGGGCCACTGCATATATCTAAGTTTTACGTTTTCTCTGCAAAATAACAAAAAAGTTATCAATTATATGCCAGAATGTTATAATTTTGCAGTCAATTATTTGCTATTCGGAAGAATAGTAAGCGAAATACAATATTCAATTAAAACAAAAGAAAAAGATGAAAGTAGCTATTGTTGGCGTAAGCGGAGCCGTAGGACAAGAGTTCCTGCGCGTGCTTGATGAGAGAAATTTCCCGTTGGACGAGTTGGTTTTATTCGGTTCTAAACGTAGTGCCGGCAGCAAATACACCTTCCGCGGTAAACAGATCGAGGTCAAACTCTTGCAACACAACGATGACTTTAAAGGGGTAGATATCGCTTTCACATCGGCTGGCGCAGGTACGTCCAAAGAATTTGCAGAAACTATTACTAAATATGGTGCTGTGATGATTGACAATTCCAGTGCTTTCCGTATGGACAATGATGTGCCTTTGGTAGTTCCTGAAGTAAACGGAGCTGATGCCAAAGACCGTCCACGGGGCATTATAGCTAACCCTAACTGTACAACGATCCAGATGGTAGTTGCACTGAAAGCCATCGAACAGCTTTCACATATAAAAACTGTACATGTGTCTACTTATCAGGCAGCCAGTGGAGCCGGTGCAGCAGCCATGGACGAACTTTACGAACAATACCGTCAGATCCTTGCAAATGAACCTGTCACCGTAGAAAAGTTTGCTTATCAACTGGCGTTTAATCTAATTCCTCAGGTTGACGTATTTACTGAGAATGGATATACAAAAGAAGAGATGAAAATGTATAATGAAACACGTAAAATCATGCACTCGGACATAAAGGTTAGTGCAACTTGTGTACGTGTTCCGGCATTGAGAGCTCACTCTGAAAGTATCTGGATAGAAACAGAACGTCCTGTATCTGTAGAAGAAGCACGCGAGGCTTTTGCTAAAGGTGAAGGGCTTGTCCTTCAGGATAATCCAGCAGAAAAAGAATACCCGATGCCGCTATTCCTTGCTGGTAAAGACCCTGTATATGTAGGCCGTATCCGTAAAGATTTAACCAATGATTGCGGATTGACATTCTGGATTGTAGGCGATCAGATAAAAAAAGGTGCGGCACTGAATGCTGTACAAATTGCAGAATATCTGATCAAAGAAAAGAATATTGGATAATTTACAATAGGAATAAACAAAGCCGTCTGAGAACTATTTCTGAGACGGCTTTTTCATTTACACATATTTAATCTAACACCTATATATTTTTTCTTTTGTCACTTCTTTACAATAAATTTGTGCACCTCTCTTTTTCCATCAATAGTCACCGACAAACAATAGATTCCATCATTCAAAGAATACAAAGGAATATTATACGTATATTCTCCGGCAAGCTGGCGATTCGTAAGATAGTTCATAATATTCTTTCCATCGACAGTCCACAAAGCAATAGAAGCAGTTCCAACTTTAGATAAAGAATAGTGTAAAACAGCCTCATCCCCCCAATTTAGTAACTTCGAAAAAGATTTATCAACAGTAGTTCCGGAAATTCCAACCTCTGAGGAAGATGGATAATAGGCTTTCAAATCTTTGAAAGAAATCTTTGTATCACTGAGAGTTATACCTGGCTTTAAATAAAATTTCATACCGGTTAGGGCCAAAGGATATTCAATCAGATCAAGTGGTATATTACCATCCATAAAAGATACGTAATAGGTAGAATCTTTCCTGGCAACAGGTATCAACTTTGTTTTCAAAAAACCAGTTTTTGTATTTGATGCAAAATCAAGGTAGAGTTCTTTAATCAAATCATCTCTCACGAACATCCGGAAAGAGACCGAGTCAGGTAAACTATAAAAAGTTACAGGCTTATTAAACTCAATAGAAGCAGAACGTCCGGTTTTGACATCAAATATCATATTGATACCATCTTCCCAGCCATTTGGTAATGCGGTATTTTCATACCTCAAATTGGAAAAGGTTCCAGAAGTTTTTATTGGCCACGATGCTAAGTCAGCAAAGGTCTCATGTATTCTTTCCTTACCAGCTATCTCAACTTTCACATTTACATGTACACTCAACTCATCTAAAGTTCCGTGAAGTTCTGTCTCGCCATTAGCTATACCCTTTATCACTCCATCCTGTACCAGACAGCAATCAGGATTAGAGGAACTCCAGGTAAATGCTCCCGGATCTAATTGATAAACCTGTTTCCCTGATTTTGCATCAATCCTGATAGGGAATTCACGTATCCCATCTATCAAAATATTCTGCGGATAGGCCTGAACATCCGAGACTGGAGATACAAAAACATTCAAAACCGCTTTTTTACCATCCTTGGTGGCTATAATCTGACCTTTTGTCGCATTCAGGCTCGCATGGAATACATCATCTGCGTCTACATATCCCAAGTCCTCAGGTACACATTGATAAGTAAATCCTTGAACTCTCTTTTCCAACATTTTATCATGTTCATTAAAAGACAGAAGTGTAAGTGGATTCAACGAGACTGCCGTAGTATAAAGACTGGGGGTTATGAACGCATAAGAAGCAACAACCTCTTCCTCAGGTGCAGTTGATACAACCAGCAAAGCATCGGATACCGGACGAATGCTACCACGCATCGGATAATTCAGCATTTCATGATCAACAGCTATCGTTGCAGAACCTCCACTATCGAAGTTTACTACATTCCACGAACCATGGGCCAACATCCAGTTAGCAATATCAATACAATTTACTCCCGGACTGGCAGAAGTTCCTCCTTCAACCGTTACAACATAAACTGTTTTGCCGTCTTTTGACATTCCGGCCATCACCCGGGCAGAGACCTCATATTCGCGCCCGTTTTCGAAATCATTATATTCACCTTCATGTAATTTTCCTTCATAAGCAATACTGGGATAACCATGAAAACCAGCTACAATATTTTTTATTGGTTCGCCAAACTTACCTTTCACAAATTTCTGTGAAATAAAGATTATATCACCCGGAGTGACTTTTCCCTCGAAGCTCTGAATACTTTCGTTCCGTGCATAAATCACACATTCCGTTTGTGACGTTTGCAATGGAGCATCTGATACTTCTAAGACTTCACACTTTATATCATCACCATTTACCGTCCACCCACCCAATGGTTTGACCTTGATATATTTTCCAGGTTCTGTCAGCGTTCTACTATTCAAGTGATTAAGTAACACACAGTTTCCTGAAATAAATGTAGCAGCAGAGTTATAATAATCAATTTTCACAATACTGCCATCTTTCAAAATAACATTTGAGTTCAGAGACGGGTAAAATACTGCCGCTGTTTTATCTTCCGAAACAGCAAAGATAGAGCGTCCCCAGCCTGCTCCATAAGGTATCTCACCATTACTAACATTAACTCCGATACATACACCTGCTTCATAAACGAAGAAATCATGGTTGAATGCAGCACAAACGCGATGTCCAGGATAAGTGTGGGCTTTAGACATACTCATAACAGTCTCTCTGGGTACATCCGGAACCTTATTGTTCGATTGTACCTGCTCAATCTTCGTATAAGGATTCGTCAGATCTATGGTTGTGACCCACATTAGTATAGGTTTATCCCGATAGGCTATTTTGGTATATTGCACTCCCGCTCCCAAGCTATAATGCTCCAGTGTATCCGGAGTTCCCCATACCGGTTCTTGTGCTTCCAAGGTATTACAGAATGCCAATAGTAGTATATATAAAAGAATCTTTCTCTTCATACTTAATGATTTTTTATCAAATTAAGTAACGGCCGGCCTATTTGCCAGCCGTTATTAAAAAATCAGTATCAATCTCTCAAAACTATTTTCTGCGAAACGCTACTTCCTGATTCCAAATTAGCCTTTATCACATAAATACCTTTGGTCAATCCACCAACATCCATCCGGGATGAAGCCACTTTCGATAATAGTTCTCCCGACAATGAATAAAGCTCCATAGATACAACCTTGTCACTGTTTGCCACAATTTCATTAGTTCCGGCAATATAGCGGAAAGAGAATCCTGAAACGATTTCAGCCTCTATAGATGTCAAAGTATTATCATATACTAAAACATTATCCACATAAATTGTTCCTGTTTTTGTCAGAGGTTGTGCTTTCTGCTTTATTTTCAGTCCGGTAAGTTCATAAGTTTTCTTTGCAGGAAGGGTTCCCAAAGAAACTTCTACAAATGCCCAATCACAGAATGTAAGATCGGCAAGCTTGATCTCCTGAACATCTCCATCGGAAGAAGACAGTTGTAACCAAACCTCATTACCGGTCAGATCACCCAAAACATGCATACCAATTGCTTTAGTAGCATCAACCTGAAATCCTGAAGTTGTTTGATAACATGCTATACCGTCTGCTGCATCTACTGCAAAATTATATGTAAACGCACCAGAAGAAGAGCCAAACAATACTTTAGAGGTATTCCGGGAAGTACTGGCCGACGTAATGCCTGTACTGCCATCTGCGAAATAAGTAAATGTTCCGGCAGTTTCCATATCCAAGCCAACCGTTCTGTCTGTTACTTTCACATCTACAGCTTTAAAAGTATAGTCTATCGGTTCAACAATATCAATACCATCAACATCAATCATATTTCTGTCAACAACAACACGATACGTTTCATTTTCTGTTAATCCTTCGGAAAGAGTAAACGCCAAAGAACCATAAGGTGCACTGACAGAATTTACTTTTATAGAACGAGGAACTTTAGATAACTCTTCACCTTTTGAATTATATATTTTAACAGCATCTCTCGCCATAGCCGAATTTAATCTATTATCAAATCTAAATTCAAAAGGAGCATTCTTACCATAATTAACATACTCTACACCTGGAGTAGGATAACATGCCAAAAGTTTCAACAGATTACGATTATCAGTCATAAACTGAAATGAGAAATCATTAAGCATACTCAACCCAGCCGGATGTTGCAAACTTTTATCCAATTTTACTGTATATACTGTAGAAACCTGATAAGGTTGATCGGGGGTAAAAATCATCCGATGTTGACTATCTTCAAATGAAATTGTTCCTTCTGTTTCAGGAAGAATAGAAAACGCTTTTTTAGCCGACTCAACATCGACATCCCAATTAAATTCAAACACAATGGGAGTAGCACACTTTACAGGCTCTGTTAACTCTGCAACCGGAGAATAATTAATAACCTCCGGAGGGGTATTTCGTATCATATTCAACATGAAGTTAAAATAAGTAGTTTCATTCTTTTTCACTTCCAATGTTTCCGTATGAGATGTATAACCTTCAGCCTCAGCTGTTACAGTATAAATTCCAGGAGTTAGTTCCTTAAAAACAAAAACTCCGTTATACAACTCATCTGTAGTATATACCAATCCTCCGGGATTAACTGTAATTTTAGCTTTATGTAAAGGTAATAATTCATCTTTACTGTTTTTAATCTTCAGATAATTTCCCGGATTCAAATTACGACTGTCATGTACAGTCCCAGCTATATTTCCACTTGTGATTTCTCCAGCTTTAAAATATTCACAGAAAGATTTATAAAAATGCCATGCTTCCAACCATTTATACTCCATATTCATCAGTCGGTATGTTTCAGGAATATAATCATGCATTGAACCCTCTGAAATACATCCCGGAACTTTCAACCCTCGTAATACCCCATAACCATCTGACCATTTCATAGCCGTTCTACCAAAGGTTTTATCACCACGAACTGTAGTTCCTGAAGCCCAGGTATTCACCTGATTAGTATAAAGATTCTTAGCAATAATTGTACTAATTTCCCTACTTTCGTCAGAACAAGGTGTTGGAGTAGGATATGTATAAGTATCATCTAAATCAACTCCGGCATAAAGTTGAAGTATATAATTAGTAACCCCCGCATTGCTGTGAATTGAAAGCATATAATCAGCATTTGCTTCATTAGCCATCCGTACTATTTGAGTCAATGGAGTATCATCTGTATAGGTAATAATCGGATCTCCATCCTTATCTTTTACTATTTGTCCATTTTCATCAAGTTGATAAGTTGTAGGATTATTGGATAAACGTGACATCACTACTTTCGCCCCTGCTCTTTCAAGTAAATCACGCAATTGGATACCTTTATCGAAATTACTTTGAGATTCCCAAAAACCTTTAGGATCGCCAGATGCAAAAGGAGCAATAGTTATGTTCCTATCATCACTATCAAATCCCCCATGCCCTGGATTTACTAATATAGTAACTCCTGATAAATCCTGAGCGCTCACTTTTATCGTGATTAGAAATAAGCAACAAATTACATATATGTATTTCATATTCAATCAAATTTAGGGTTATTTATCTATTTCCATTATAAACAGTTCTCCCTTATCCGTACAATAAGCTATTTGTTTAGAGACTGAAGATGTAGCTGGGTATAATGCGATTCTTTCTTTCGGTGTTAATTCCTGACACGTTTTCCCATCTATAGTAGCTATTATCACCTGAGATGAAGTAATAACATTACCATCATCTTTATCTTTCATACCAACAACATAATCGTTTCCATACCATACCGGAGCATTCAGATTTCCCAAAAAAGATATTACTTTACCTGATAAATCACAGACAAAAGTCCCTTTTGAAACAGCCGTAAATAAAATCATTTCGCCATTAGGAGATAAAGACACCCAAATATAACCAGGTACTGTTCCTACAGGCATCAGCTCTTTTCTATTACCATTCTGATAAAGAACGATTTTAAGGTCTTCAGTTATCACTGATATACCACCGAATGACCTTTTCTCTTTTTGTACTAATGTACTCTGAATTTTATTCAAATCATTCTGTGAACGCGTCATTTCGCTTAAGCGAATTGCTTTCTTTGTACTTAAATCAAAGTTCATTAATGTCCGGTACTGACGTTTCTCTTTCGAAATAGCTGCTTGATAGAGAATTGTTTGCCCATCCCCACTAAATACCGGATTAAATCCTGCGCCTTCCTCTTTTGTTATCGAAACCATATCGCCTGTATGAATATTCAACAAATCTAATCCTACATAATTTTCAGAAGTAACTAATAGTTGGCTCCCTTGAGGGTCAAATATCGGATGAAAAACATTTTTGCCTTCAACCTCTTTAAGTTGATAATGTTTTTTCACATTCACAATCTGTCCACCGACTGATGCGACAAACAAATTCAACAATAAAATTACTAATATTCTCATAAATTATTTTTGTATGATTAACGCACTATTATTTTATGAACACTTGTATTATTTCCATATACTATACGAAGTATATATTCACCTGTAGATAACCCACTCATATCTAACTCATTTATACCTGATTGGCAAACAACAGGAGTAATCTTTTTTATACATTGCCCGGAAATAGAATAAACATCAGCATAAAGCTTTTCCTCCTTATCAAGAATCATTGATAAATACAATTTCCCATCTACAATAGGATTTGGGTATACAATGACTTCAGAAGACCTATTAGAACCTACAAGCCCAACACTATTTCCATATTGTATCTGAAACTCTTTAAGCTCTATAGTATATTTTTCATTTGCCATCATATCCTTTACTTCCAGCATAAATTTTAATGAATTAAAAATCAGAGGATAATATGCTAAGTCATTCACATTATCTAATAATGAAGAAACCGGAAGGATAACTTCATTGTCTGTATTCTTTTCAAGTCCTCCCAATTCAATACTTCTACTCTTTAACTCTCCATTTACTTTCAATCCAAGTATCATACTTTTTATAGTAGTATTATGAGGATCAATAGTAAACTTAATCGCTTTCGGCAGACTATAGAGACGTATGTCTTTTGCCATCAGAATATAAGGAGAACGAGCTGATTGATAAGTAAATTCTATTTTTGCATCTTCTTCAGTACCTGTCATCAGTTGATTAGCATTTGAGATATTGGTTGTTATCTTCCAATCTGGAGCTGCAAAGTTGCCAAATGAATAAGTTGTATTCTCCGGAATCTCAACAATAACTTTCATACGTCCTATAAAATCACCATAAGTACCTGTTATCCACGTAACCCCATTCTTTAATCCTTCCAAAACTCCGTTTTCTATTTTACATATATTTTTATCTTCTACTTGCCAGTTCAGAAGACTTGGTTCAATCGGGAAGATTGTTTTATTAGATTGTGCCTCTATCTCAATCGGATATTTCATCTTATTATCCAAGATCACAGAATCCAACCTAAAAGAAATATCAGACTTCTCTATTACTACTTTCTTATGTAATACTTTTCCATTATAATGTGCTATCAATTCTCCTCGCTGCGGCACAGAAGAAGCCACAAAAAGATTTCCATCCACGATTCTTCCCAACTCTGAATCACATGTTAGTGTAACTCCCTCCAAATGTTCAGTAACCAACATTCCATATTTATTATATCCCAAAAAATCCGGCTTATAAGAAGCGTTTGCTGGTATAACAACAGTGTAGTCTGAAAAATCTATGGTAGAAATACTTTCATCAAGAGGAGCAGTAGAGAAAAGCATCCAACCATTTGCTACAGGACGTTCTTTTCCATCAGCCGGTTTATTCACAATAGAGCCCTGTAACATCATTTGGGCAGAACCTCCACCATCCATAGAAGCAACATTATAGGCTCCGACAGATTTCAAAATTTCACACATTGTAGCTGTAGTGGCTCCGATAGAACCACTCTGTTTATCAATTACAACCAGAAAAAGTTTCTTTCCATCTTCAGACATACCAATTCCAGTACGAGGATATAGCTGCGAATTGTAACTTTCATTCGTATTCCTGTCTGTCAATTCACCATTCTTCATAACCAATGCATTTCCCGTTACCATTTGCTGAACCATCGGTTTAAAGTTATCTACAAGTGTACAAACTCCCATATTCACTTTCAGCAACTGCCCAACCTGTAATTTATCCAAGAAAGTCTGAGCTATCCCACTACCGGAGAGTACAGATTCTCCGGGCAAAATATCATTACTACCTTTTCCTTTGATAATCCGTATTACTTCACAACTCACATCCTCATTTATTCCCCATATTTGTCCTTCAACAGGTTTGATAAAAACTTCAGTTCCGCTATCATCCGTACGAGTTTTACCAACATAATTATTAAAAAAGACAAGTTCGTCGGCTCCACGTACACGATTCACTTGAGATATTGAATAATTATCCTGACCCTCCACAATCACTTTTCCATCGAAGTTCATATCATCGATCCAGAGCTTTTTATTCTTATCTAAAGCGGCAAACCCAATATTTCCGTGACCACGATTCCAATCATTAGGTTCTGTTACTATTTCACCATTACGAATACTTCCACTATGAGGTACTCCTAATAATTCATTAGGGCATCCTTGTCCTGATACGATCCAAAAATTTCCATTTACACTCCCGATAGGAATATGAGAAGCTGTTGTTAAACGCTTAAAAGCATCTGTCATAGCTTCTGTTTTACCAGCTTGATTACCAGCTTGAAAAGTTTCAACCGTATTGTATTCATTATTCAAATCAACAGTCAACATATAGACATTCAACGGATACATTGGAAAATACGTTTTAGTATATGTTATTCCAGGAGCCACTTGCCTATGGACGAGTGTATCAATTTGATTTTCATTTCCTGAGGCATCAATAACAAAACACATCACCAATACCATCACAGGGATAAATGTTTTTATTACTTGAATCAAATATTTTTTCATACTTACTTATTTTATAATTATTTTAGCAGAATACTGTTTATTTCCATCCAGTATTTTCATAAAATAAATTGCGGGCTGCAATCCTTCAAGTGGTAGTTTCACCTGTCCTGACTGGTTACCCAAATCAGATACACGAACAAGGGTACCAAACATGGTATAAAGTTCCATACGTAAAGAATGAGTAGCATCACAATCCAAAGAGAGATAAGCTTCTCCATTTTTAACAGGATTCGGATAAACATGAATACGAGATATCAGTTCCAACTGATTAATACCAACTACAAGATTCCCATAATTCATAGAAAATTCTTTAATTGTAACTTTGGTATTTCCAGTAGGATGCTTTGAATTATCCAACATCAATTTTAATCCATTTATATAAACAGGATAGGAAGCCCGATCAGATGCATCAGCTAATATTTCCCCCATTTTCAAATCAATCACATAATCTTCTCCAACTGGAATATTCACATATTGCCATGGAGTATATGTCATGGTATTATTGGCTTTTATCCCAGCAATCGCACTCGACACTACAGCATTTCCTGTATTTAATATTATTTTTAATGAAGTTGGTAAGCTATACAAAGGGCACTCTTTTAACAATTGAATATAAGGAGCACGTCCACTACTATAGGTATAGTTAATATCCAAGGGCAACTTAGCAGAACTAAGAGAAATATTACTTATATTAGATGAACTCTTTATTTCCCAATTAGAAAAATCAATTAATTTATCTATCGTCATTGTCTTTTCAGAAGGAATTTCCACAGTTACCTTTAAAGTTACTCCGATCTCTCCAAATTTCCCATGTACATTGGTTACTCCATTGGTAAGTCCCGTCAAAACACCTTTATTAATAGAGCAAATAGCAGAATCATCCACCGTCCAATCAAGAGCATCCGGTAATAAAGGTACCAATGTTTCACCTGCCATAGCCTGAACTTCTATTAGATACGGATTATTATCTGTCAGTACATTTTCTTGCTTCAGAACCGGAGTTATATCGGATGTAAGATTTACTTTCATTGTAGTCTTTGCTCCATTATATTCTGCTGTTAACTTTCCTCCTGCTGTCCCTGAAGCAATAAATGTGTTACCCTCAATAGTCCCCATCTCTTTCTCACAAGACAGTTTCACTCCTTTCAAATCAGTGTTAATTAATGTCCCATATTGATTATAACCATAAAATACCGGAGTATACATTCCATATCGAGGCAAGTTAATAGAATAATTAGTACTTCTAATTTCTGTAATTTGGTCATCTTCCGGAGCAGTATTTACAGCATAAATACCATTACAAACAGCACGCTCATTTCCATCACTTGGCCTGTTCATTATTCCTAACTCTTTAATATACATAGCACTCGAACCTCCGCCATCAAGATTCATAGCCTGGAAAGCTCCCGCACTTTTTATAATATCTCCTAATTCCTTGGTTCGTACCCCAGCTGATACAGAAGAACGACCATCTACTACACAGAAATAAACTTTATTACCATCTTCAGAATATCCTATAGCTGTTCTTGGATGGAGTTCAGCCCAATCATTATCAGTAATCACTCCATTATGTAAGATCATTCGATCTCCACCTACAGCAGCATCTACTTTAATTTTTTTATCTAACGAAATAAATCGAATACCTAAATAAAGTTCAATTTCTTCATTCTCATTTGCTTTGTTCAAGAATTCAGCAGCAGAACCATGACCAGATAAAACAGCTTGTCCCGGAGACATATGTATATTTCCCTTATTTTGAATTTTAGCTATGACTTTTGCTTTCAATGTAGTGTTTACATTCCAGTCTGTATCTTCTGACAACTCTATCAGAACTTCAGTACCACTATTATTAGTATGAGTATAATTTCCATTCAGTGTATTGTACAAGATCAATTGGTTTTCACCTCTTGCTGTGTTCATATCGTTAATATTCAACACGTTTTCACCTATTTTACATGTACTACCTTCAAAAACAAGATTATCCAACACAGGAATGTTACCCGAAAAAGCCATATGAGGTGAATTGGCAGGAGTACGTCCTATCTGATTTTCCATAACGCATCCATGAATAGGATATCCTACACTACCGGTTGTTGCAAAGAAATCGGCATTTGTTCCGGCAAAATAAACAGCTCCTTCCCGACTTTTCCGTTTTGCCATCCCGGAAGTCAACTCACAAGTCACAAGAGAATCTTTTCCTAAAACTGATTCAAATTTTATATACTGATTCTGAGCATCTATTTCCAGTAGAAAAGCACGAATATGTTTGGAACCATTAGAGTATTTCAAAGCTGTATAAAAAGATCCAGGTCCTACTTTCATGGTAGAAAGAGTATCAACTTTGTATGTAACTCCTCCAATCAAGACCTCATTATCATTTTGTGCATATGAAAAAATTACAACAAAAACTGATAATAAAAATAATATGTATATCTTCTTCATAAATGTCATTGGGAAAAAAAGAAAGCAATAAATCAAAAGTACTCACTCACTTGCAAGAAAAGGGTGACTTATCAAGTACACCCTTTTCACTCAAAATGTCAATGCAAATTATCTAAATATTCATCTCTTATAAAATGAATTATCATTTAATAAGAACTTTAGAAGTAGCGACAGTCTTACCGTCTATAGACACAGCTTTAACAATGTAATTACCTGGCAATAATGTTACATGAGTAGCATTTGATTGAGCAGTAATCTGCTGACCTGTAAAATCATAGACTGTTACTTCAGCAGCTTCACTGATAGTTACTCCATTTTCTGTTGCAGATATTTTCAAATTAGCAGTATTAATATCAGATATACCATCTGGTTTAAGATTAATAAATTTATCAACAGCACTTTCTTCACCGAACACATAAGCACCAAAACCACTCTTATATGCATAGACATAAATAACTGCAACTTTTGCATCTTGCTTCACATCAATACGAGGCAATGCTGTACGAACCGGATTAGACACATTACCCAAACCATTGCCAGGGAATATAGCTTGCTTTTTCATACCTTCGAAAGTCATATTTTCGCCAACATCACATAATGCCCATGCCTGAGGACAGGTACCATCAACAGTGTTAGTATAACTATAGATAATGAAATTCCGGCCATCCAAAGAAAATTCATCAACACCATTGTTACCAACCTGTTTAGGAGCCAAGTCCGGAGCTTTTTCAAAACTATCAATTAAAATACCACTCATATCATAAATGGCTGCTGCAGTATTAAATCCATCCAGATAGAAAAGATCATTATCGATAGGACATACACGAGGTGCAGTCCCATTTGAAGGAGTAGTAGATGGGTAATATTCCTGAATAGTAATCATCTCTGGATAATCTGCTGGATTCTCAGCTGTTTCCGGTCCACCTGTTAACGAAACCACAACTTTCCCTCCTTTAATATCCCAACGAAGAATCTGATCACCAATACCAGCTTCAGCACCTGCAACTGCAGCCATCACATACCCATCACCATTCACATCACCATATACACCGAATGCATCAATACGGATTACTGGAGTAGCTTCTCCATTCTCCAATAATGGTAAATTACATTGAATAATTTTAGTACCAATTCCGGTTGCTATATCAATCTTCCAAACCTGGAAACCTCCTTTAACAACATCAGTAGCCAAATTGGCAACTAAAACATTTCCAGCATCATCTACCTGAATATCATTACACGGAATTCCCGCCCCCATAAATATATCTGAAGCTAAAGCCACATTTTTTTTAAATGTACCTGTCATACCATCATATACATCAATACTTGATACGGAAGGATCTCCATCCCGTCTACAAAACAAAAGTTCACCATTTAAAGCCGCCATACCACGAGCTTCACCTAAGGCAGCTGATGGATCATTTAGTGTTTTAACTGATTTTATCCAAAGATTTTTCAAAACATAACCATCTACAGGCTCATAAACAACAGGATCTTTAACCTCCGTTTGAGCATTCATTGCAGCCATACTAAAGATAAGAGCTGCAGCAGTAAGTAAGACTTTTTTCATAATACTTGTTTTTTTAATTAAACATTAAAAGTTATTTCTATATTGAAAAGCAATACATTCTATTTTGCAAATTTCAACAACATGATTCTACGCCCTGTATCTATCTTAATCAAATAGATTCCTTGGGATAAGTTATCTACAGGAATATCAACATTGGCTTCTCCATTAACTTCTCCGTCATAAATATGTGATATTACCATACCTGATACAGACAAAAGATCAGCATTAACCCAAGACATTCCATCAAGTTTCAGAACCAATTGTTTTTGATCGTTCTCGGTACGAATAAAAGCAATATCTTTCCCATCCATATTTTCTTTTATACCCGTGGCCCCTGAATAATAGAAAGTCACAGTAGGACACCAATCTGTATATAGAATTGCAGACTCTGAAAAATATTCACTGCGCATTCGTAAATAATAAGTACCGGCAGATATATCTTCAAAAAAAGTTTCATAAGTATAAGGCTCTATTTGTTTCACCTTAACTTGTCTTGGAGGAAAATTATCTTGAGAACTAAGTTCAACTCTAAAGCTTTTAGCTCTGGGCTCCTCACTCCATTTTACAAGTATTTGTTCACTGGAAACATGAGAATTATTAACAGGAGAAATCACAACCGGTATTTCCGGAATTTGTTCTATTGTCGTAAAGCTACTAATATCTGTGATAGTTTCTTCTCCTTCTATCTGAGCTTTCACACGCAAGTAGTAAGTTTTTCCTCCTACCAGTACATTCGTCAATTGACAAGTATTTGTATTGTACGTTTGAGAAAAAACAATTTGACTGGAAGAAAAATTCAGATTAGATGATACTTCTAATAAATAAGTAGCCTCCCGTCCGGCATCACTCCATACAATAGTAGGAGATAAAGAAACATCAGTACTCTTATTCTCAGGTGTGATTATTGCAAATGGAGAACAGGTAAAGTTCCTTATTTCAGAGGGTTCACTTATATTTCCAATTGTCTTCGTTTTAACTCTCCAATAATAGTTTTGTTCTTTAACAAGTGGAGGTAGATTATGCGTTGAGAACAAGTTCTCAGTCACTTCTCTTGCACAAATCACTGATGTAAAATCCTGAGTTAAAGAAATTTCAATTATATATGAGATAGCATTTTCTACAGCTTTCCACTTAAATGAGAACGGTGCTAAAACATCTATTCCATTATCCGGATATACCAATTGAGGAGAAGTTCCAGGTAATGATTCCTGTCCCATGACTACAGGAGCATACTCATTACCATAACGGTCAACTATAGCCACCGCAAAAACAGAAGAAGACAAATCTACGTTTTTGGGCAATGTAAATGTAGAAACATATGATAAGCCTAAATAATATTTAGAGGTATTAAGTAAAGTAATAATATCTGCAGAATTTAATATTTCCGATTTTGGTAAAGCATATATCGCATAACGCATATTCTCTCCGGCAGAGTTCCATCTTAGTGTATTATCAATCAAATCAATATTATTTACAACTCCCGGATCAGAACTGTTCTTCCAATGGATAGCTGGAGTAAGTGCCTTGTTCGCATACTTCTCTGATTTCAAATAATCAATAAAGCCCTTTGTTGAATATATCTTAGTTGTCGCATAAAAAATACTCCCCGGAGCTCCACTTTTATCTGCATCTCTGTTTATTTGAATTTGTGCTGCTACTTCCGAAGCTCCGAATGCCCTGGTTGAAACCGCATTATTCTCTGCTGTAATAGCTTGTTCTAATGATGACAAACCTTGAGAAGTAGCCTCTGTTGTTCGTGTGGCTTTCAACGCAGCACTCAAACCACTTATAGAATGACTTGAATAGAAATTTTTACCAAAATGTAAAGCTGTTTTTGCCCACCAAGGAGCCAAAACACTATAATCATTAGAGGATCCTATAGTCCAATAGATCTGAGGAGAAATATAGTCTACCGTACCCTCATACAACCACGCTACCGGATCACAATATATTCCATTATAAGCATAACCAGCCGTTATATTAGAAAGTGTTATACCGTAAGAAGCAGCCACATCTGCCGAAACATCCCATACACCTGCCGGAGAAACACCAAACTTTACATAAGGCTTCTTCTCTTGGATCATATTATATACATTGGCAATCAAATCGTTCACATTTCTTCTTCTCCAATCCGCCAACTCCAATCCGTTTGGATTATTCTCTGCATAAGTTTTTGCATCTTGAGTTGAAATTCCTTGCAAATAGAAATAGTCATCAAACAAAACTCCATCAATATCATAGTTTTCTACAACCTCCTGAATAACATCTGTAATACGCTGTTTTACAGCAGGTAAACCAGGATCTAAGATACTTGCATTGCCAACTTGCAAAATCCATTCAGGATTAGAAACTCTATAATCATTGGGTAATTCATTCCAGGTTGCATCTGAAACAGAAGATTCATAACGGTAAGGATTTACCCAGGCATGTACTTCCAAGCCACGTTTATGCCCTTCTTCCACAACAAAAGCAAGCGGATCATATCCAGGATCTAACCCACGTTTTTTTACCAAATCAGAAGCCCACGGTTCATAGCTGGAACGATACATAGCATCACATCTGCTACGAACCTGAAAACAAACAGCATTCATGTTCGCAGACACCAATGAATCAAGAATTCTGGTCATCAATCTTTTCTGTGTATTTATCTCAACCTCATTACCTGTTTGAGACACTACAGATTTGGGCCAATCCAACTGATATACAGTAGCAAGCCAGCTAGCCCGCATCTCTCTTTTGGGCGACTGGGCCCATAAAGAGAATGCAAACATGCAGATCAGGATAGTAAGACTTTTTTTCTTCATATTCTTGTTTAGAGAAATCATATTAGAATAATTTAGCTTTAGTATGATTTATTGCTACCCCATAAATTTCCACATTATCTATTACCGATTCTATCGCACCTTCACCTCCATTACCAGCTGGATTATACCTTTTCAATCCTGATACAACGGTCGAAGCCGGATCTTTTCTATAGCCAAAATAAACTGAACCATCATCCGGATCAAGAGCCATCTGGCAAATGTCTACATATTCACCTGAAGCTCCCTCACTATCAGAAATAAGAGCTTGAATCAATGTTCCGGGATTAGAAGCTGTAATTTTTGTCGGATCTGTAAAATCGGATAAAGTAGCTTTATAGACGCCTTTATCTCGGATTGCATAATATACCATTTTGCGAACTTCGTCAACAACAAACGATTTAATAAAGAAGCCATTCGCTAAAACAGGATAAGGTTTACCGGCTTCACCAATACTTATAGTAGACGGTAGGATATCTGATTCTTTGAAACGGAAGATGCCAAGTCCGTTATAGGTTTTAGACCACCACCAGGTACCATCACTCAATTTCGTCATACAAGCATTCATCGCCCCATATTGATATCCCGCATTATAATAGAGTAATCGTTCATTTTGAACAAAATAGCCAAAACGAGAATCATTACGATCCAGAGCCATGTTTCTAGACGTTTTATTAACTTTTGTGATTCCTTTATTTCTATCAGAGAAATAAAGGTTATCTCCCTCTATAAATCCATAGAATGGATCATCAAATGCAGCATTAGTATTTGTCAATACAGTTTCCACCTTACTACCGTCATAAGCAACTGCAGAGATAGATCCATCTCCGAGAACACCATCTTCATCCGATATATAAGTAAACTGCTTCCCTGGATCAAATATATACAGACAAGAATCATTAAACACCAAATTCATTGGATGCTGCCCAGATTTTATACCCAAATCAAATGGATTATTATTCATACCCTCTGGTAAATCTGTAATTAATTTCAATGCCATCAAATTGCCCCCCTTTACTGCGTAATAAAGGGTTTTAGCCGGTTTATTATAAGCAACTGGTACATTAAGTACGCCTTCTTCCAAAGAACGACCTCCCAGCTTGGTTTTCAGCACGATCTTCTGAGAACCTATATTTTTAAACTTCAACAATCCAGGATTTTCTCCTTTATATTCTAAAACTTCATTTCCATTCTGGTCCATTGTACCTTGCGGGAATATCCAAGTATATTCAACTTCAAGTGCTTCCGGATTAGGTAAGTATACAGAAAGTTCAATTGTCGTTTTGTCTACTTCGCAAACTCCTCCTTCAATCGGCTCTATACTAACTGTTGGAAAAATATCACTAATAAGAATTTTCTTTTTCAGTTTTCCTATGCCCATAATTTCCAAAACAACATCATATGTTCCGGCTACTTCATATTTATGAATCGGTTCTGACTCTCTAACCTTCTCCGAGCCATCACCAAAATCCCATATGCACTCTCCTTCTGCTACTGAATTATTTTTGAATTGAATTTTTGATCCAACTAAATAATCAATCGCATATTCGCCATCCACCGCATACGAAAAAGCAATCTTATCACCTGGAAAATTTTCGTAAACAGGATCATTTTCTATACATCCTACCAACAAAAGGATAAATATTGTACTACTTAATATACTTCTTAATAGATTCATAGTTCCACGATGTTAGATTATTTCAATTGTAAATTTCTCAGAAACTCCCTGATTCTTTTTTTCATCATATACCCGGAAAGTTGCACCGATACTATAAGATTTCAAATAAGAAATCTGAAACTTAGACTCAGATGATTTATAGATCAGTTCTTCAAAAGGAATGTTATTATACTTATCCTTGAGTTCAGCTTTTCTCTCTTCCTTTACAAACTTATCATAGTCCTGACGGTTTTCATTAAAGGTAGAATCAAGACAGGCATTAAAGTCTTCTACAGTAATTTCGCCTGTTGTAACCAAAACAGCCCGATAGTCTGTCAAATAAGTACTCTGTTCAAGTTTCTCATATAATCCTTTTTTAAATGCAGTAGCAAAAGTATCAGGAAACAAAGTTGAAAATTTTTCAGGATCAAAATCCACCACATCTTTCCATTCCACCGGACGTAAAGTATTACTCACCGGAAAAGTTTCATTTATAATATAAGCTCTCTTATCGACATCCCAATTCTCTTCTGAATGGACATATTGACTAATAGACTGTTCCTCACGAGCCGAAGAAGAAACATTCACTGATAATGAATAATTAAAACTAACAAATGGACATTTAGCTTCCATTGCTTTATTTTCAGTTAAATCATACCAAACCTCAAGCCTGTCTATTTTTTCTCCTTTTGTATAATATTGCGCTTTAAAAGCCAGATTCTCACCTGCTTTTACTTTAGTACTGGATAACTCCCAGACAGTATGTGGAACCTCTTGACCAATTCTTGCCCAATCATCCACAGGATCATTAATTTCACAGGATACCAAACCAGCTATACTCATTAGAAGTAATGTAGTCTTAGTTATATTTTTCATTTTCATACTCAGTTAATGATTATTATTTATATACAGCCCAAATCATTGGAACTTTCAACCAATCTGCATTTTTATAAGCTCCAAGGCGCTCTAATTCTGCCCTATTATATTTCTCTTCAGTTTCCGGATCATAATTAATTCTTTGAAGCCAAACTTCTTTGACTGTACCATCAGGTTTTTTATCACTCAGCCAATAAGGTTCATACAGATTATAAGGACGTTTAAGAGTAGGATATACAGTTATTCCATCATATACCTTTTTATTTACATTATTACTATAATTGTATCTTCTCATATCAGTCCATTGCTCAGGCTGTAAATACATACAAACATATTTTTGTAACATCAAATGATGGAGAGTAAACGCATTACCTTCCGGGAAGTACTTTTCTTTATAGGTTCCTTCAAAATAGTTCTTTCTTGGTAAACTTGTTTTAGGAACTCCATATCTATCCATATTATAATCAGCAGCAGCAACCGTTAATGTTCGGGCTACAGCTTTATCCCCTTTCCAGTAAGATGCTTCAGCTTTTATCAGTAATAACTCTTCTTTAGTAAACAATGGAATATATCCGTCATCCTTTGTATAAATACCAGCAAATAAATCCGGATAATTTCTCTCTTTATATGAGACTCCCATACCAATATTGTTTTCCAGATATCGGAATTTAATTCCGGTATCTCCTTCCGGCCCAGAGCGAGCAGTCATCATTTTTTCCAAACGAGGATCTTCTGCCTTACCAGATACTAAAGTTGGTTTTTCAAAAACTCCCATAATATCTACACAGAAATATTTTGAAACAATAGCTTTATCCAATAAATTACCACGGCTTTCCCATCCATTGATAATTGGCTGAGAAGGTCCCCAAGGCGAACTTGCGACTCCTGTCCCACCATCATATTGATAACGTGGTTCTTCCCAATTATCCAAGGCAGCATCAACTGCACTTATTATCTGCTCACAACTATTACTATTATTATCCCAGTTAGGTAACTTACGCAATAAAATACGCGCTTTCAATGCACAAGTAAACTGTCTCCATTTTCCCAAATCTCCCCCAAAAACACGATCCATTTTTTGGGTAATTTTAATATTACCAGGAGCTTGAGTCCATTCGGGATTATCATATAGTGCAATTAGTTCATCAGCTTCTTGTAACATCCATTGATAAATACTCTCTTGTGAATCATATTTTGGAGAATTCGACAGATAAGCTTCCGAACGTGGCATATCCCCAAACATATCAGTAGTCAACTGAGTTGACATTAAGCGTATCGTTCGTGCTATTAAAACAAAATTTAAAGATTTAATTCGTTCTGCTGCTTTTATCAACTCATTTACATTTGCACCAATATCATAAAAATGACGACGCCATTGTGGATGCCGGTTCATTGTCAGAAACTCCCAACCACCTTTATAAGCATATGTATTAGTCTGGCTTTTTCCTCCAGTAGTCAACGCCATTGAGAGATAAGCCCCATATTCAGCATGATCATAATTCGCCTGAGAAGCGTAGAACATTACTACTGGCAAAGCTTGTTCTGGAGTTACTTTATTCGATTTGTCCGGATTTATATTATCGTCAAGCATATCTTCACAACCAGTAAGACTGCCACATAACAATAAGGTTCCTATTATATATTTTACAATTTTCATAATAATCATCAAATTTTAGAATGTTGCATTAAGGGTAAAATTAAAACTACGCGTACTCGGAACTGCATAATTATCAATTCCGAAAGACCCTGTTCCTGATGCAGACGAATTCCCACTGATTTGTGGATCCGACCCTGAATATTTAGTTAACAAGAACAGGTTATTACCTGTGACAGTTAATTTAAGCCCTTTAATAAGGGATTTTTTAAGGAAAGGAGTAAAATTATATGCAAATGATAAATAACTCAACCGTATATAAGAACCATCTTCAATGAAGTTAGAACTAACTCCATAAAAATAAGTATTCATATTTGTCTGATTAAAAATAATCGGTTTCGTATTTGGTATATAAGTTCCATCCGGTTGTTCAATTACACCATCAACAACTATTTCACGATTGCGATACTTTTCATATGATTTATGCTGTCCATTTGAAAATAATCCTCTTCCTGTTACATTTACAACATCGCCTCCTTTACGCCCATCGAGCAAAAAAGACATTGAAAAGTTTTTCCAGCTAAAAGAACTTACTAAGCCCAATAAAAAGTCTGGTGCACGATCCCCTATCAAAACTCCTTTAGCTGAATCAATAATTGGTGTACCATCTTCTTTGCAGATAATCTTTCCTTCCGGATTTCTTTTATAATCTTTACCGGTAATGGAAGTAGTAGAATGATTCAGATAAGCAGTTGGAAAAATATCTCCAAATTGAGTTCCTTGCAATTCAGTCATCCCTTCTGGCAGATTAGTAACTTTCCCTCTATTTAATGAGAAGTTCAACCCAGCAGTCCATTTAAAATCCCTATTCGACAATATGTCTTGAGAAAATTGTACTTCCACACCATAATTTTTTACAGCACCTTCATTTCGGGTTTGTAGAATCATACCTGAAGCCGGAGATACACGTACTGTTACAATCTGATTATCAACCGTAGTTGAATAATAGGCTATATCCAGTCTTGTTCTACTATCAAAGAAACGAAGGTCTGCACCGATCTCCCAGGATTTAGTCATTTCCGGGAGTAGTTCATTACTTGCTCCAACAGTTGAATCCAGGCCAAAACCTCCGTCCGGAAAACTACTCCATTGCTTAAAATTTCTATCAAATTTATATCGAGGGCCATCCTTTCCAACCTTAGCCCAATTACCACGGATTTTACCAAAAGAGAAAACTGAACTAGACAAATTCAGTAATTCAGAAAATACAATACCAGCTGTAACTGAAGGATAAATGTAGGATTTAGTTGTTAGTGTTGATGACATATCACGCCTAACAGTAGCACTTAACTGCACAAGTCCCTTGTATCCCAAACGAACTTCTCCAAAGTAACCAAACTTATTCTGTCGATAATGATACAAATTTGTATTATAGTCAAATGAAGCATCAGTAGTAAGTGTACCTACATTTTGCATACTATAAAATTCACCAGGTAACACAAAATCTGCTCCTCCTAACTGAGCTTCAATACCTTTTGTATCCTTATATTCAAATCCAGCCAAAAGATCAATATCATAATCCTTTGCAACCGTCAATTTATAAGTACCTAATAATTGCACCGTTAATAATTGATTTCTATTAGGAGAAAAAGTATATTGCCCAAAATTTGTCAGTTCTATTTTATCCGGATTGGTAAAATCTGATTTATCAAAGCGCGGGGTCGTATATGAATCAGTCATGGTATGTTTCTTATCATAACTAATTTTTCCCGAAAACATCAAATCCTTCACAGGAGTCCATTCTATCGATCCCATAAGAATATTTCGTGTAGACTCAGTCACTCCATAATCTTCGTATCTACTCCAATTTGGATTCAAGACCAAATCTTTCAATTCATCATCAGTTAATGTAGATTTATCTAAAAGCCAACGTATACCATTAGCATCTTTATAGTAACTCATTTGATCATTAATAGGCCAACGGTATACAGAGAGCATAGAATTACCAAAACCTCTGGACTTGCTCTCCATTATATTTGCCGACAACGACATTTTAACCCATTTAGATACATCATAATTTGCCTTGATGAGAAATCCCATCCGATCCTTATAATCATCATGTACAACTCCATCACTCTTAGAGTAATTGGCAGAAGCATAAGCAGAAAACTTATCTGTTCCCCCTGACGCACTCACATCGTATTTCTGATAGAATCCCGTGCCAAGGAAAGAGCCCACATTATCATAAACTTTTTGCCCTGGGCTTAACAAAGGTCCCCAACCACCAGTAACAGTATTATCTTTATAAAACCCTTGTGCACCAGGTCCATACAATGATTGTATTTCAGGAGCCCGCACCGCATTATCAATTTGTACACTGGCATTAGCATTCACGGTTATTTTTCCACTTTTACCACTCTTTGTTGTAATCATGATAGCCCCATTAGAGGCTTCCTGACCATATAGAGCAGCCGCAGCCGCTCCTTTTAAAACAGTCATACTTTCAATATCATTCGGATTAATATCACCGGCTGCCGTACCACCACCACTAACAGGCATTCCATCTACTATAAATAAAGGTTCATTACTCTGTCCCGGATTAATAGAAGATATGGCACGTATTATCATAGGAGAGCTTGCATTAGGAGAACCTCCCGTGCTACTGGTCTGGATACCGGCTATTTTACCTTGTAATGAGTTCACAAAATTTGCAGATTGACCAGCAACAATTTCATCTGAACCCAAGCTTTGTACCGCAAAATTTAATTTCTTTTTTTCCGCCTTTACTCCCATTGCCGTCACGACTACTTCATCAACCATTATTGAAGAAGGTTTCATGACAACATTTATCACAGACTGTTTACCTGCCTTCACTTCATGTGTTTCCATTCCAACATAAGAAAACACCAAAGTCGAATTGTCAGGTGCCTTAATTGAATAATTTCCATCAATATCAGTAATTGTACCCAGACTGGCATTCCCTTTAACAACAACAGATGCCCCAATGACCGGCATTCCATCTTCAGAGGAAGTCACCACTCCAGTAATCGTATGCTGTGAATATGCAGCCACAGCAGAGAAGAAAAAGAGTAGAACTAATAACTGTTTTTTCATAATATAATCTATTAATAATTTTATTTAGCTCTATCCAACGCAAGCATATGGATTTGAACATTAGAATAAATTTTCACTTAAATCAGTAAAAAAAGCATTCTTTTCTGATTACAGAAACAGATACCCCATTACCTTATCATATATGCTTTTATACTCTATAAAAGACTACGATTTAATTAGTTATAAAACTGGGGTCTTCAAACAAGAATTACAAGAAGGAAAATGTCTAACAAATATCATCTTTAAGGCTTCTTTTTATCAGACAAGATTTCTTATTTAAAGATCTCAACTTTTTATTACCTCTAATACATATGCTAAGTTCTATCAGAACT
>NZ_CATJGZ010000044.1:0-5397 GCF_949740115.1 Bacteroides sp. 41_26 | reverse complement strand
TTGAAAAATGAGAGAAAAGAGATAACTAATTGATTTATAAAGTTAATAACAAATAAAAAAGTATTCAATTATTAGGAATACAACATAGAAGATATGAAAGGATTATATACTGTGTTACTATTAATAGTATCCAATATATTTATGACATTTGCCTGGTATGGCCATTTGAAAATGAAACAGGAGTATTCCTGGTTTGCTACGCTTCCGCTTATTGGTGTTATTGCTTTTAGCTGGGCAATCGCTTTTTTTGAATATACTTTTCAAATTCCGGCCAATCGTTTGGGATTCAGTGGAAACGGAGGGCCTTTTAGTTTGATGCAATTGAAAATTATACAGGAAGTGATAACTTTGGTTATTTTTACCGTTTTTACTACAGTCTTGTTTAAAGGTGAGTCATTGCATTGGAATCATTTAGCAGCTTTTGTCTGTCTGATATTAGCAGTGTATTTTGTTTTTATGAAATAGCTCAGTTTAACATATGACTTTAACATTTTAAACCATTGCTGCAAGATTGTACATATTTGTAGTATAAGAGTGTACACTTTAGTATAACAAGAGTGTACAACTTTATATACTAAGAATGTACACTCTTTCATCTCTTAAGGTAGGGTACTTTTATTGGCTTAAAATCAGTATGTTATATGTAGATAAATAATACCTCTTTATTCCGCAATCTATTTCCTGAAGTATCTGTAATTGCTTTTTTAATAACTATCTGCTTATATACTTCTTCATCCCTTCTGTGAAGAATGTTTTGAACTCTCCGTTCTCACCGCTGTATATAAAATAAGCATCAATCTCCGGATTTGCATTGGCAAAAGCTTCTGCTTCTTTTAGTCCCATAACCATAAAAGCAGTGGCAAGAGCATCGGCTGTCATACAATCTTTGGCTATGACGGTAGCGGATAAAATGTTATGCTGTACCGGATATCCTGTTCTCGGATCAATGGTGTGTGCATATTTCTTTCCGTCTTTATAGTAGAAGTTGCGATAATTGCCCGATGTAGCAAGACCTACGTCTGTCAGTTCGAGAATCGTCTGTATTTCCTGATTGACGGACAGTGAATCATCTATGGGCTTATTAATGCCGATACGCCACAGGCCATTGCGTGAGTTTTTTCCTTTGGCAACTATTTCGCCGCCTATATCTATCATATAGTTTTGAATGCCTTTGCTATCGAGCAAATGGGCCACCACGTCTACGGAGTATCCCTTGGCTACTGCACTGCAACTGAGCATAATGCGAGGGTCTTCTTTTACTACCTTGCCATCAACCAGTTTTACTCTTCTGTAGTCAGTGATTTGCAGCAAGCTGTCCACCATCATGGAATCGGGAAATGCTCCTTGTTTGAAACCAAATCCCCAGGCATTTGCCAGTGGGGCTATGGTGATGTCGAAAGCACCACCGGTCTCTTTGGAGATTTCCATAGAACGGTTGAAGCAGGTTTGGAAAAAGCTATCCGTTATAATGTCTTCGTTCCGGTTCACGCGGGAAATCACTGATGTGTCATTGAATGGAGACAACGAAGCATCAAAACGCTTTAACTCAGCTTCTATTTCTGGCTTTAGATCACCCTCATATTGATAGGTAATATTATAAATTGTACCGAAGACCAAACCATTAATACTGTTGTAGGGTACGTTGTTTTTACGTACCAGTATCCAGATGGTAGCCAGCAGGAGTATTCCTAACCAGATAAAACTTTTCTTCGCTTTCATATCTGTTTTTATTTAGCTGAAAAATAAATGTTCAATTAATATTTTGATTCCGATAATTACCAGTATTACACCTCCCCATAACTCGGCACGTAGCTTTCGTGCAATGCCACAGCCGCATTTAATACCGAATAACAATCCTATTAATGACACTGCGAATGAAACGAATCCAACGATACCGATAGGAGGGAGGATCTCGGAGAAATCCCGGATGCCCAGAAAGGCAAAAGAAACACCTATGGCTAAAGCATCGATGCTTGTGGCTATTGCCATGGTTAACACAACTTTCAGGCTGGCAGGATTAAATTCTTTGCGGCATTCTTCATCTTTGAATGATTCTAGAATCATGCGTCCACCTAAAAATGAAAGGATTGCAAAAGCAATCCAATGGTCTACACTCTCAATGAGGTGGCTGAATGCACTGGCGCCTATCCAGCCCAGAAATGGCATTAATGCCTGGAAGAATCCGAAGAAAAAAGCCATGACCAGCATGGGACGCCATTGAATCCGTTTTAAAATAATACCGCTTGCAATAGAAACAGCGAAACAGTCCATCGCCAAACCAATTGCAAGCAGCCAAATCTCTAATCCTGTCATTGTGTTTAATAAGGTAGTTTATATATCAGAGTGTATGTCACTCCCATGTTGTTGGAACCATATTTCCCGAATCCGGGCACCATCCACGGGTTACCATATTCGCTAACCGAGGCGGAGAGTTTATACTTCATTCGTAACGCCCAGCCCATATAGAAATTCTTGTATATCTGTACTTTTACGCCTGCCACAAATTCCATCCACTGCATAGTCGCTTTTTGTCCGGGGTGATCATAGGGAACACTACCTCCCCAGATGATATCTCCGAGACTAGGATTCTCATATTCACCGCCAAATGCCGGATCTTTCATCGGCATGCTGTTGATATCATATTTCATATGACTGAACCCGTAACGAAGGCCGACATACAAAAAACTATTCTTCTCCTTTTTCTTGGACATCGTGTTATAATCTACTCCGATGCGGAAGAAAGGGGCTGAACTTTTATAGTGAATACCGGTATCGTTCCATGAATCAGTGGTGCTGAAACCAATTTCAGCAGTAGGGAGAAACATGTTTTTCAGATTCACTACTATATCCACTTCAGAACTCAGAAAATCATTTCCGAAGAGTTTGCTACCCAGACCGTATAAGTCTACGCCAATATACGTGCCGTTGTAAAGGGGAACTTCTTCTTTGGGTTCCTCTTTCACGTTCTTTTTCTGATCTCTTTTGGGAGTGGGATTGACGTAGGGCCGTTGTTGGTTCTGCGCCGAAATCTCCAATGAAAAGAGTAGAAACAGACTAATCGCGATTGCGGTAGAGTAACTTAAGATTTTCTGTCCCATCAGTATTGGCTTGTTTATTAGGTATTTGGATCGTATCTAATTCTAAACGGCTGTATTTTAATCCGACGATACTTTGTTTCATGCTATATCCACACTCCATTGACTCAAAGTAGGGCACATTATGTTGTTTGATATAGATGGTATCACACAATGTCCGATCTTCTCTATACGCATAGTAGAAAATGAATATGGTGGAATCTGAGGCATATCGCAGCGGCAGCGTTAGAGTATGTACCTTTTTTTGATTGTTGATAATGATAGAATCTGTACCGAGTGCGGTTACCGTCAGAGAGTCGAGTGTATCGTTTACGATCTCATCTTTAATATTTTTGGTATAGAGCGTACAATTGATCATAGCACGTCCGGCAATAGAGCAATCACTGTCTTCAGAGCATGAGGTGTGTAGTCCGATACCAACACTTGCAATGAGGAGGACTAGGAACAGTCGGATTAAATTCTTCATATATATACTCTTTTATATGGTTTGGGTCATTCTCAAATCATTTTTTCTACCTGATAGTTATTACGTTCCGGAGCATTGCGGGAGATCAGCTCACCCAGAAATCCTGCCAGGAATAACTGTGTTCCTATTATCATAGCCGTAAGGGATAGATAGAAATACGGGGAGTCCGTTACCAATCTATAGGCCATTCCGTTATGCATGTGATACAGTTTGGTAGCTCCTACTATTACAACGGATATAAATCCGAAGATAAACATTAACGAGCCCAGCAATCCGAAGAAATGCATTGGTTTTACTCCGAAAGTAGAAAGAAACCAGAGAGAAATCAAATCCAGGTATCCGTTAAAGAAACGATTCAGACCGCCAAACTTCGTTTTACCGAATTTACGTGCCTGGTGTTGTACCACCTTCTCGCCGATTTTCTTAAATCCGGCATTCTTAGCCAGATAAGGGATATAACGGTGCATTTCGCCGTATACTTCGATATTCTTCACTACAGCCTGGCGATAGGCTTTCAATCCACAGTTGAAATCGTGTAAGTTTTTGATGCCCGATACTTTACGTGCTGTAGCATTGAATAATTTAGTAGGGAGTGTTTTGGAAAGCGGATCATATCTCTTTTGCTTCCATCCCGAAACAAGATCATACCCCTCTTCCGTAATCATACGGTAGAGTTCCGGTATTTCGTCCGGACTGTCTTGCAAATCTGCATCCATAGTAATGACCACATCGCCTTCTGCCTGTTTGAATCCACAGTATAAAGCCGGTGATTTACCGTAATTGCGACGGAATTTAATTCCTTTTACAATCGGTGACTGAGCTTTGAGTTGCTCTATAATTTCCCATGAACGATCTGTACTGCCATCATTGACAAAAATAACTTCGTATGAGAAGCCGTTGGCTTTCATTACCCGTTCAATCCAGGCAAACAGTTCGGGAAGTGATTCTTCTTCGTTGAACAAAGGGATGACTACAGATATATCCATTTTTATTATGAATTTATGATTTATGAATTATTCTCTGTTTCGTTTCATTACAAACAATGCTGTAGGAATAGCAAGTAAGCTACCGGCAAAGACATTCCATGATAAAAGTTGCATCGTGATGTCAATAGAAGATAAAGACTGAGCATTGGCCATTGCGGTTTTGAATACTTCTTTCTCTGTCTCCATTCCGGGGAGGGTAACTAACATCTGTTCCATATCATTCATGCATTGCGTGATGATAAATCCATGATCGATAAACTGGAAATAGATATAATGTGCTACTGCAACCAGTAGTGAAGCAAACATGTACATAAATAAAGTGAAAAGACATGCATGGGCAAAGCTGATTGCACCACCGCATATTTTGTTCCGATACATCTTAACATAGTGATATCCTATGAAAGGCACACCGATAGTAAGGCCCATAAACAGGAGTGAAAGAAACGGAATTGTAAAACCCAATGGGAATAAAATGAATTTCAATATCCAATATGCTCCCATGTATGTGCCAAAATGCATGGCATATTTCTGTAAGTAATTTCTGTTTTCTGTCATTTTTTAAATTAAAATAGCGCACAAAGGTACAAATAATATTGGTTGATAGGGGAGATCAGGCTGTTAAAGTTAATAAAGCCTTGAAAGTTGGGAACGATAAACTTTTTTTTGTTTGATAACTGTCTGAAAAGTAGCTGTTTGTTCCTTTTTGATAGAAAAAATGCGCGTTAGCTATTGCAAGTTAAAGAAAAAGATGTACCTTTGCAACCGCAAAACGGGTAAGTCCTATACGGCCAGCTCCCTTCGAATCCTCCAGGGCTTGATCGCAGCAAAGGTAGTTGGTTGTAGCGGCGCG
>NZ_CATJGZ010000043.1:0-64746 GCF_949740115.1 Bacteroides sp. 41_26 | reverse complement strand
TTTAGTCGTCACATAGCCCGCTATGCTCCTCGTAAAAACGAAAAAATATCCTCAAAAATAACTCTCAAAAGAATGCTGAACAAAATTTAAACAGGCTCTAAGTTATTTATTAAATATTTTCTCAGTATTCACACTGCCGTCGCTCTTATAATGCCGAACGATAGTAATCCCCTTGACCGGAGCCTGTATTTTCAAACCTTCTACTGTGTAATATTCGGTTCTGATAATATCAGTACTTACTAATGTATCTTCAATACCTACACCCGAAGAAGACACACCGCTCAGACCTCCGTATTCATTGACAGCCTGAACTGTATATTTAGCTATCGGATCGTAATCATAGGACGTTTCTGTGGTGAAACCAATAACATTGCCATCTTTGGATATTGCATAACAAATGGCAAAAGGAACAGCCTCCCAGGTTATTTTACCATTCGTAATCTTCACTACCGGAGCTGCACAAGCTTCGGTTCTCAAAACCGGTTGCCATGCATCCTCACCGGTCAGTATGTTCTTCACTGTATATTGGGCAGCTTCTTCGGCAGTCAATACAGCTTTGGAATAACCTTCTACTTTCTTGTCACCATCCATATAATAATAGTAAGTATTGCGGTTGCTCAGGTCTACCGGATTTCCATTCTTATCCATTGTGTTGTATTCGGCCCAGAGAGCAGGAAGTCCCCCCATTGTCTGATACCAGCCGGTTGCAGGGATAGACACTTCGGCGATAGTATTGATAAAAACAGTTTTCGGATTATTATGCCAGGGACGACCCAGCCAGATGGAATAAGTAGAAGGATCACTGACACGGTCAGTAGTAATCTTATTATTCATAAATACATATCCCCACTTTGTAGATGCACCATGGCTGGGTGCTACAATGTATCCACCTGCCGGACGGACAATATTCAGAATACAATCGTCAAAGTATGCATCACCACCTCCATAAATAAAGTCGACAGCACCTTCTATGAAGCAGTTCTTCAGGTAATGGCGATGTGCATTATTCTTAGTTGAAGTAAGATAAGTATCCTGATAACTCAGAAGTCTGCATTTGTTTAAGATAATACGGTCATTGTTGGTGTACAAAGCCAATGCCTGCGGACCTCCGTTCTTTTCAACACCCCAGGAATTCTCTAAAGTAATATTCTCAAAATAACAATCGGCAGCCTGACAGACTACGGTAGCACCGTCGGCTACTCCATAAGTGGGAATCGAAGGATCTGATATACCCCCACAAAGGCGATCATCTGAGATGATAACCTCATCGGCACTCTGGCCAATAAAATGTAAGTACGGTTTTGAATCCGGAATATTAACGTGTCCCTTGTAAGTACCCTTCTTTATAAAAATCAGGTAAGGTTTCACTTGTCCGGCAGGCGCTGCATCGATCGCTTCCTGTACAGTAGTATAATCACCTGTACCATCTTGTGCGATAACAACATCAAAGATACGTGCCTCCGGCTGAATACGTTCCATAGTTGTGAAAGTCAGTGTGCAACCTTTGAAAACATTGCCATGTTTGTCAGTCACTGCACCTTCGGGCATAGTGAATGTATAAGTGGTATTATAATCCAGCGCACTGTAAGGAAAAACAACTGTTTTACCACTGAATGTTCCTTTCAGAACTTCACCTCCTAAAGTACAATCACCCGTACCTGCCTGGACTCTCTTGTCAAAGGTCAGAATGATAGATCCTCCGGCCGACACACCTGTATCGTTTTTCTGCGGAATGGAAGCTACCAATACCGGAGGTGTAGGATCGATGATACCGTCCTCGTCTCCCGTTACAAAAACATCTGTTATACAGGTTCCGTCAAGACCGGAAGGAGTACCTACAATAGCAGATGTCACATCGGGACGGAAACGAACATACACTTTTTCTTTTCCATCGCACTCTGAAGGTAAATTAAAATGACCCGTATACCAAGACTTCGCTGCTTCAAGGGTGATAGTTCCCAAACGAGTGTAGGTAACACCATCTACAGAATACTCGGCATTCTGAACAGAGAAAGCATTATAGTTGCAACCCATTGTTGCCGATACTTTCACGTTGCTGTAACCCAATGTCTTAAATGATACTTCATAATAATACAATTCACTCAAAGGCAACGGGGCATTTTCGGTCACTGTATTTACACGCAACGCTTTCCAGCAGACAGCACAATACATATCGTTGTAAGGACCATTGGCGACTCCCTTCGGCAACCAGCTTGAAGTCGTTTTATCTTCTTTGTGCAAAGAGAGTAAACCGGCATTTTCCGTATCACTCTTATAGTCGGCAGGACGTTCGCTGCCCGGTTCATCCTGATACATATCCCACCCCACTATAAAGTCACAGGCACTGAACTTAGCAGTAACATTCTGATCCTGATGCATGGTAATTGTACGAACTTTAGCAGTAGAATTGTCTTCCCAGTTCAGAAAAGTAAAAATCGGATTATTTATAGCTGTCAAAGAAATCTCGGTTCCTTCTTCATACATCATTTTACCATTAATCTCAGTACCGGCCGGAGAGATTGTAACCAGATTAGTATTTGCTCCGCCTTCGAGATTCACATTCAGTGAATAAGTATTCGTTTTGCTATAATTTGCAATCAAAACAGTATTCTTCTCTATCCTGAAGTTATAAGGATTGGAATCGGATATAATAGTTCCTTCTGTATCCGTCCAATGCAGAAAATGATAACCAAAGTTCTCTGTTGCAGAAGCCGTAATAGCCGTACCTTCATCATAACGTTCGGCAATCGGGTTTAAAGTGACCTGTCCTGCATTCACATCAGAAAGTGATAGTGCACAAGTATAAGACTCTACATCCTCTGCCTCTCCGGAAACAATACCTTCCAACAGAATGCCGGTCAAGCCAATTGTTTTGTTATTGGCCAAAGTGTAGACAGAAATTGAAATATCAAAGGCCCCTTCTTTTACCTCATATCCCTTGATGTCATAAGACAATTCAGTATAAGGAATGTCTTGTCCGCTACGCCCCAGTGTGGTGACATCAGCCAATGTGGTAACATTATCTCCGTTCGCACACCTGATAATTAAATTACCTCCGCTCGTACCAAAGCGGCAAGCCGCAAAACTGATTCTTGTCGGTGTGAAAGTGAGTCCTTTCTTAGGTATTACAGTAAACGTCACATCATCCGAACCATCTGTAGCCGCAGTACCATGTTGTTCTCCCGGTCTGATTTGAGAGAATGTCAGGTTCCCGGATGTCCCTGTGGATGGCATGGAGAGGTTGCTACCTAATTTAAAAGAGGTGGCAGAGAATATATTATCGTGAGAGACAGTAGCAGAAGTTTCATTGGCCGGACCACTTGTAAAAGGCCATACAGCTGTCAGAGTGACTTCATCTGCTCTTAACCCTATTGGGATACAGAACAAACAGCTTAAAAGAACAAAAGCTTTCAATAGGAATACTCTTTTCATGATTTTCATTTTTTAGTTAAACAAAAGTTTGATTATCAGACACAAAATTAAGTTCTTCCTATAACCCGCAGGGGGACAATTGTACGCAAATGGAGGAAAATACGACACCAATGAATAAAAAAGATCCGGACTCATCCCAAGCCCGGACCTTACACATGCAAAAGTTAGCTGATCAAGCTATTACTTTAGTTAAACACGGTTTTACTGAACCACAAACTTTTTACCTTTCTATTCATTGACTTTATTCTGCTTTTCGGTAATATCACTAACCAGACTATTCATATAAACTTCAAGATTAGTGTATCCTTCTTTACTCAAAGTCTTTGCGTTACCATCAGAAGTATTATTCGGATCCAATCCGTTTTTAGTCTCCCATACATCGGGCATACCATCCCCATCCGAATCTTTCAGCTCATCGGCTGTCACACCTCCGTCAGACAATGTAGGCCAGGGACTGGTTGCCCCTTCAGGCATTACGTCCGAAGGTAAATCGATCAAACCGGAAGCGTCGGCAGCACCTTCGGTCACAGTTCCGGTATAGGTGGCAGTTCCTTCCTTAGTCTCTTTTGCGATACGTTCGTCGATGATGTCTCTTTGTTTTGAACATCCGGCATACGCCAGTACCAGGTCAAATGCCTGTTTTGCAGTATGTGTGGTAATCACATCAGCATCAAGCGGGAGTGTTAGGCGAATCGTGTCACGGGTTACCGCAGTGAACAGTCCGTCATTTCTTGAATCGTCAACCTGCTCATACATACCTTTTGTCCAGTTGTCGTTGGTCACCTCATCCGTACCTTCCATCACGTTTCCGTCTACATAATATTTCCCCCATACATGCAGCATCGGGGCAAATGCCGGATAGGTAGCCACATATTCCGCAGTACGGATACCAACTCCGGCAATACGATAGCGAACCGCCTTTTTGGCAGGAGTGGCAGGACCCGGTTTATAGTAGTTGTTTACAATATTCACCTTCATACCTTCGCCGCCATAGCATCCGTTGCCTGCCCAGTTATAAATCACATTGTTTCTCATATCCATGTGTTCACGTTCCTGAGTAAACGGGCGCGGGCCAAGGCGTGGCGCACGGCTCTCATGATGTGCCAGCAAGTTATGATGGTAGGAAGCGCCGGCACCACCCCAGTTACCACCATATCCGTGTTTACCTTTTCCATGACCGGCTGTACGCAGGCTCTCGGAAATGATACACCATTGAACAGTCAGATTCTCACCTCCGTATACGGAACAGCACTCATCTACCGACCAACTGATGGAACAATGATCTACAATGACATTTTTGTTTTCCATACCTCCCAGTCCATCGGGTTCACCGCCTCCTTCATTACCTACGCGAAAACGCAGATAACGGAGAATGACGTTACTGGCTTTGATCGTCACCGGATAGGTAGCAATACAGATCCCCTGTCCCGGAGCTGTCTGACCGGCAATAGTCAGATCTCCGTTAGTGATATTCAGATCACTTGTCAGGAAGATCGTTCCGGCTACGTCAAACACAATGGTTCTTGCACCACTTTGCGAGATTGCATAACGCAACGTTCCCGCCTTTGTACCGTCTTCCAAAGTGGTCACATGATACACTTTTCCTCCCCGTCCGCCAGTGGTCATCCGTCCGAATCCTTCGGCACCCGGAAAGGCACAGGGATTTCCGGTAGGTTCCGGTTCAGGCTCTGGTTCAGGGATTACTACTCCTGTAGGAGGATTAAAAAACTGTTCTGTTTCGGAGCATCCTCCCAATAGGAACGGGAGGAATGCACACAAGTATATAAAATTCATTTTATTCATAACGTATCTGTTATTTTAGATTTAATTAGACTTGTTCCATCTGGGATCTCCTGCCACCCCTTCACCGGGGAATTTAACACCGGGTTTAAAATGGAAATCACCATTGACAGGATCGGTAAACAGATCCTCCGCCGTACCGGAGAAGGTATTGATATTGGCAAACGGACGACTTGTATTCAACTTCACTTCGGAAGTGAGGTAACAAGTGGCAAAATCCAAATATTTGTAATTACTATATCCGCAACCCAGTTCTGTGTTTTTATTAGGACCGGCAATGATCAGATTGGTCACAGCTATCTCCGTAGGTTGTGTCTGAAAACGGAAGAAATTGCTGGCTCCGAACTCGTTATTGTAGATGGTGCATTTATCAAATGTTATATCGTCCACTACACCCCTCGCATCAATCAATGAACCCATCTCTATAAATGTACAGTTGGAGACGGTTACAGTCCCGAGATCTGCCGGATTAGCAACAATCAGTGCATAACCATTGTTGGATACGTGGTCGATGATACAATTATTGAATACTACAGCGTCCAGTTTTACCCCCGATGTTGTGCAACGTACCACTGAACGATTATAATTGGATATATTACATCCTGTGAAGCTGACCGTCTTAAACTGATTAGCACCAAAACTGAAAAGATAGTTACTCAGTTCACCATCTAAGGCAAGCTTATCAAACGAAACGGATTGTACAATCTCATTCAAGGATACAGCCCCTAATTTCAATAAAGGTAATTCGCCTGTTGCCGAAAGTGTACCCGCAAACGCCAGATTCTCAATACCACCCGGAATGATAATACCGTCAGGATCGCTCTCGCTTTCTTTTATACCGATATAGTTATAAGTTTGTCCACCTTCAAAGATTAAAGTCAGACTGGTTGCACCTTCTTCTGCACATCTTCTTAATTCAGCATTAATCGGAGTATCGGGCATAATAGTAAGAGCCACTGAATTGGGAATACCGGAAGTACGGAAGGAGACTTCTCCACGCTTGTTCTCTCCGTTGAATGCATAAACAGTATAAGGAGTACCACCTTTCAAACCTCCCAGAACGTACATACCTGCACTCAAATCGACTCCTGCTTCCTGCAGATTGATACGTCGTTCTGTCTCCATTATCAGTTCACCTGTACTGCTATTCCTCTCCCAAATTACAAATTCCGTCAGCTCATTAACCGGAGTCCAATAAAGAGTTACTTTGTCAATCTCCGGAACATTACTTGTGAATATCTGTTCTTTGGGAGTTTCAAAGAAAAAACTTACATAGCCCGATTCAACCAACGCTCTACTGATTGCTTTCATACGAACGGAATACTTGGTTACTCCTTTCAGATTATTAAACCAAGTACGGTATTCTACTTTCGTCTGGTTAGAATCATCCGAATAGACAGTCAGCGTATCAGCTAAAATCGTATCGGTACGCACAATGTGATTAAACTGCAAACTATCTTCACTAAACTCGAATATATATACGGAAGCATTCACTACCTTGTTGTAACTGATCTCGACAGCAGTTGCCTTTACTGATTTACTTTCAAATGCCAACGGACGAAACAGCCGGTCGTGACTCGAATCTATACCCCAATCATTGATCTCGTCATCACAACTCACCATAAGAGTGCATGATAAGAGGGCGAACAGCAGACTTATTATATTTTTCATATTCATTCTTCTTAAAATAATTAATAACCGTAAGAATTGCTCACATGGCCCTTACTTTCATAAACATCCTGATTATAGATAGCAAACAAATGTCTGTTATTACATTTACCGTTACCCATTGTCTTGGTCACCATGATATCGCGGATATCCGCACCGTATTGGAGCTGGCTGTAGAAAGAAGAGTAGTCATAGTTTGCCATCAAACCGGATGCAGCACATAATACACTGACATATGCACCCAGATGGGCTGTGGGTTTCTTCTCACTGTATTGATGACGTCCCGATCCCCATTGAACCTCCGTATAAATACTCTCATCGGGATTACCCGGTAATTCTTTGTAAAACTCAATTGACTTATAATCTATAAATTCAGGCAATGCAGGATCTTCATATTTATAGTAGACGCTTGTAGGAATATCTCCCGGATTAAAGCTTTTATCAAAAATGGTAAATGGCTGAGTTCCGTCCATCATCAGGCAAAGCGTTTGCTTCATCTCTTCAATCTTTTCATCCAGCATTCCCCAACGGATCAAATCCATTTTACGTACTGCTTCGCCTCCAAACTCCCACGCACGCTCATTTACAATAGCATTGAAAAAGTTAGTGTCATATTGCTTGATTTTAAGAGAACCTGCACCAAACGCACGTTCGCGTACCTGTTCCAACGCTTCACGGGCACTGATATGAGCTACTTCACTTTTAGACTCAGGGCCATAGAGTTCATTGCGTGCCTCGGCATACATCAACAGAATGTCCGGATAACGCATGATAATCCAGTTAATACCATTGCCAAGACGGTTGGTTGCCGTACTAAGAAGTGATTTCCAGCTATCTGATGTCCAGAAGAAGTTCCATTTATTGAGTGACATGTTGAGCATATCCCCTTTGATGGTTTCTTTCGTATCATTGTTGGGATAAGAAGCCCAGGTCACTGCATAGTCTCTGCGCAAATCGTCCCGATCGAATGAGTAGAAGTAATAGGCATGTGAAGATACATAATTTCCGCCCATACTACGGCCATTTGTATATTTGGTATTGGTACCCATACCGTACCCCATCAGGTTACCGATGTCACCAACCTGTCCCATCCCCATGGCTACTTCAAACAGGTTTTCATTATAACTGTTCAAATCTAAGCGGCATACTGTTTTCCAGATATCTCCATAATCAGGATCAAGTTTATGAGGGTTATCTGCACTGCCTATAACACTAGCACATGCCTGCTCGGCTATCTCATAATATTTTTTCCAGTCTTTGCGGCGTCCTGTATAGTAACCGTTCAAATCGGCAATTCTTGGATGATGCTCTACGTTTGCATCCGAGAACTGATTGGCATCACGTACAGACCATCCTCCGGCAAACAAAGCGACACGCGCCAGCAAACCTTGAGCAAAGCCTTTCGTAACGCGTTCACTGGTATAACCATCCTGCCCCATCCACGGCAGGTATTCGGCTGCTTCCTGCAGATCTTCTATAATCTTGTCATAAATAACATCGCGATCTGTCTTTCCAATGTACACATTAGACAAATCGGAATTCGCCGTTTGTTCCTTATAAGGAACATCTCCCCAATAACGAACCAGCTCAAAATAGGCCAATGCACGCAATGTCAATGCCTCTCCCAGATAAACCTGCATTGCCTTCTTTTCAGTCTCCATCAACGGGGAATTACGAATGCCTTCAACAGCAGTAGCAGCCAACTCTGCCATACGGAAACCATCCGTCCAGCGGCAACGATATTCATAGATATCACACCAGAAGTGTTGGAATCCGGTTTCTCCGGAGTTGTAACCGGTCTCGGCAAATCCTCTATACCCTTCGATATCCGAATATCCCTGCCAGTTGATAGACATACGTCCTTTATATAAATTATCGCTGGCGAGCGTAGCATATACTCCCATCAATGCGGCTTCCGTCATAGACTTTGTGGTATATACGGTTTCGGGGCTCAATACAGAAGGAGATTCTGTATTCAGATAATCCTCGCATGAGCTGAATAAAAGCACCATACACAGGAATAAAGTATATATATTAATTCTTTTCATGGTTTGTTTAAATTAAAATGTGACATTAAGACCAAAAATATAACTATGACATTTCGGATAAGCTGAGATATCCTTACCGGGAGTCAGATTGTTGCCGGAAGTACTGACCTCTGGATCTTGCCCGCTGTAAGCAGTCCACGTTTTCAGGTTATTGGCCGTAAAATAAACACGAAGATTCTGTACGGCGAACTTTTGAGTGAACAGTTTGGGTAATGTATAACCGATTGTCAGGTTACTGAAACGGAGGAAAGAACCATCTTCTACCGCCCAGTCTGTAATGATGGTAGAATTAGTAAGCGGATGCCAGATACGTGCATTCTGATTCAACTCCATCAGACGTTGCGGATTGGCATCATTTCCATAATAAATGTTTTTGCCGGTTTCGGGATCAACTGTAAGGAATCGGTTTTCCATAGACATGATTGAACTTAGATTCTGGTACTTCTTACTTCCGGCATAGGTTGTATAATCAATCTTACCGGCATTAAGAATATCATTACCATATACCCAGTTGAACATGGCAGAAAGGTCGAATCCTTTCCAAGTTGCATTCAGGCTGAAGCCACCGATATGTTTTGGTAATGCATTACCAATCACCTGACGGTCGTTCTCAGCAGTAATCTTTTTATCGCCATCAAGGTCTTTCAATTTGATATGACCGGGACCGTAATACTTTTCACTTCGTGACATCAGGTCGTAGCAGTCTACCACTCCCGGATTAATCTCCCATGATTTAGTAACCTCATTGAAAGTAAAATCATCAAATCCATACATACCCTCTGCCACATATCCATAGATCAATCCGAGCTGTCTGCCCACGATAACGCGGTAGTCGTCTTTACCTATATCGGCCGTATTGGATGAAACGATCATTTCGTTATTTCCGTCCAATGCATCTACACGATTTTTATTGAAAGAGATATTGAAGTTGGCACTCAGGCTAAAATTCCGGGTCTCGATAATTGTTCCGTTCACAGTTAATTCCAGACCTTTATTAGTAGTCTGGCCAAGATTCTGGTACTGGCTTTCATAACCGGAATGTGAAGGCAACGGTACTTTCAGGATCAAATCTTTGGTAATGTCTTTATAGAAATCCAAAGTCACATTCAGCCGGTTGTTGAAAAATCCCAGGTCGAAACCTAAATTAGAAGAATACTTGGTTTCCCAGGTCAAGTTCTCATTACGAAGTACCGTTGAAGTCTTTAATGAGCCGGTTGATTCTTCTCCCGGATAATAAATCTTATTGGCAGATGTTTCAAAAGCATAATTCTGACGCCAGTAAGAGCCTACACGGGCATTACCGGCAAGACCATAACTTAAACGAAGTTTCAAGTTACTCAACCAGTCCTGGGTGGGCTCCATAAAGTCCTCTTCGGAGATTCTCCATGCCAAAGCGGTTCCTGGAAAAAATCCCCACTTTTTGCCGGGGGAAAATACGTTGGTACCATCTTCACGGGCAGTGACCGTAATATAATAACGGTCGTTGTAAGAATAGTTGGCACGCCCAAAGAAAGAACTGGTACGGGCCGGTTCATTGATTGTGGTATAGGTAGGTTGTTCCTTACCCATATTCCACATAGCCAGAATATCTTGTGCTGTAAAATCATTTGGATAGAACATAGACTTTATACTCATATCTATCTTCTGGCTATGGTTAAGTTCGGTACCAAGCAATGCGTCAAAGCGGTGTTTCTTTTTCTTTAGTTTGTATTCCAAAGTTGCAGTACCTCCATAGCTGTTCCCCTTCATCGTTGAACGATTGGCTACCGGCATACCACCGTTATTCTTAGCCTCTCCGGTATTGTTGGTGTAGATGTCATCCGTATCATCATACATATAGGTATAAGAACCTTGTGCACGGAACCTCAACCCCTTTATGATATCCCAGTTGAAAGCAGCATTATATACATTGGAAAAGCGGTTCTGCTTTTTGTAGTTATTCACAATATTATAATAGGGGTCATTCAGGTCGGTCAGGTCTTCCGAATTATAGATATCCCCTCCCATGTCATTTTCGGATAGTGCGCTTAAAGTACCGATCGGTGCATATTTCACAATGTTGCGCAAGCGGTTTCCGGTAGATACTTTCGGACCGTCAATCGTAGTCTTGGACAAGCGCATGCCCAACTCTACAGATAGTTTTTTACCTATATTCTTATTGATTTTTGCGTTTACATTGTCACGAGAAAAGTTAGAGGTCTTCATGATATACGATTCATCATCGTGAACATAACTTACACTATATTTCAGATCTTCCGTACCCCCTTTGATGCTTACATTATAATTCTGTTTGACACCGGTATTACCGAACATTACATCCTGCCAGTCGGTACCTGCTTTAGAAAGATAAATATCAATGTCCTCCCACCGGCCGAAACGGCCAAACCATCCGGCACTTGCACTCGGATCCAGTTCACGCTGATAGAATACATATTCATAAGGTGAAAGCATGTCGTTCATATTATACACATTGCTGAATCCGACCGAAGCGCCAAACTGGATTTCCGTTTTACCGGCTTTCCCGCTTTTGGTTGTCACCAGCACAACACCATTTGCTCCTTTAGCCCCATAGATGGCTGTTGAAGAAGCATCCTTCAAAACATCAATTGTTTCAATATCGGTAGGAGAAATATCATTGATATTTTCCACCTGAAATCCATCGACTATAAAAAGAGGTGAATTATCCTGCGTAACAGAACCACCGCCACGCACAAGTATTTTGATTTCGGCATCCGGAGATCCTTCGGTAGTGGTTACATTTACACCGGCAAGGCGTCCGGTGATAGCTGATGCGGCAGAGGTTACAGGAATATCTTTCAATGTTTTTTCACCTACCGAAGCAATTGAACCTGTCAAATCTCCTCGTTTACTCGTACCGTAACCGATAACAACCACTTCATCCAATGCCTGGGCATCATCACGAAGTACTATTTTCAATACCTTTCCGGCCACTGCATCTACCTCGTGGGTAGTCATACCAATGTAAGATATAACCAGTTTTTTCCCCTTCCCGGAAACATTCAAAGAGAAATTACCATCCAAATCAGTAATGGTACCATTGCTCGTTTTTCCCTTTTCAACAACGGAAGCACCAATGACCGGTTCTCCGTCCGAATCGGTCACAATTCCTTTTACAGAAATGCCTTGTGCTAAAACTCCCAGAGGGATTATCAACAGCATAGCCAACAGCCATGCTATTCGTCTGTTTTTCATTTTGTAAGACTTTTGTTTCATGTTAACAATACTAAAGTTGATTATGGGGCAAAGTTCTGTAATTTAGGACTCTTAATAGGGTAATATTTAGTTGAAAAGGGGAACTATTTCGACTGCTATGCACAAAAAACGCTTCCTGCACGGGGAGATACGCCAAGCGATGGTTTATTGAAACGCAGATGAACGCAGATTTTCACAAAAGAAAACAAATAAATGATAAAGAATTACAGTCTTTTAATCTGCGTTCATCCGCGTTTCATCAAAGATTTAAAACTCTGTGGTGAGTTTAGCTCATTATTATTCAAATATGAGCTAAATAGCTTTGTGTTTTCTATGGCACACGGATAAGGCAAACCGAACGAATGACAACGGATAAGATTTTCTTCTTCCCTGATCACCAATAAACAGGGACATTTACTGAATACCCCTGATTAAAGACGAAAAAAGGCAACTAACTCGCAATGAATTAGTTGCCTTATGTTTTTTTTTATTTAAAGAGTATCCCTTTTATACCCTTTTCTGTAGAAGATAAGATACCAAAAACAAACGACCTCTTTTATCGTAGTAAGAAATATCTTTCTGACAAGTTTTTATAAACACTAAATGATTCTCTATAAATTAAAAACCCCAATTAAAAAGAGGGAAACTACGTCTGTCACTCTTATTCCAAAGCCCTATTTGCAATCCCTTTAGCCTCTTTGCACTGTTGAACAAACCTATCTGGAGACCATGAACATGATCCGTTGCAAAGTTAAACATACCAATCTGTACACCTCGCACTTTCATTCCCGAATTCCCCAAAACACCAATTTGCAACCCAGTCAGTTTATGAGTATACGTCCAGCAACCACCTACCTGTAATCCATTACTATAAAACGTTCCATTACTAAGTCCTGCAATAGATATCCCATTGGTACGATAATTAGTTGTTACTAACCCACCAAAACCCAGGCCGTTGACAATATGACTGTCCAAAAGAGAACCTGCTATCGAAAAAGAAATCCCATTGGTAGTACTAAAACGATTTTTATATAGTATTGCTACATCCTCCTCCGTCCGATGCCTCCTGCTTTCCATCATCAAAGAAGGAGGCATAAGAAGAAATGGAGGCATTAAAGCCAAAGTAAGAGACGAACCTATCACATCCAACTTTATACCATTGGTTGTAACGTTTCTCAAACCATCAATTTCTCCAATACCAAGTGAAAGACCTGTAATGCGTGTATTCTTATGATAATAGGTCCATATAGGCAGTCTGTTTTTTTTAGCTATAAAAATGGTATCTGAGACGGGGATACTGTCTTCAACAATAGGTGGAGTATGAGGTATGTGTTTCAATTGAAAAATATTCTCTTCGATAAAAACGGGCAGTGGTATTTCATTGCTAATACTGTCCGTAGCGAACTCCAGATTAATAAGAGTGGGCATGCCTGTTATCTCCGCCTTTACAAAATAATTCGTTCTTATTCTATATTTATCATAATAATACGTAGGAAGTTGCCACACAATCCTGTCTGCAAGCATTTCCTCACCTCTGAATATGATTGTATCCTTCCCTTCAAATAAAACGGTTTTATATCCCTTTTTATAATTAAGTATCAGATCTTGTCTTGCCTTCTCAGCTTCCTCATCCGAGAAATAAGAATCCCAGGAACAATTCAAAGATTCATAGTTACCTGCCAGCTTACGATAATTATTCCTAAAAGACTTCAGCCCAAGAGTATAGGCAAACATAATTTTTCGTCCTTTATCATCAGAGATTCGGGGGTTCTCTATTTTCTGTCCCAAAAAACAAATTGTGTCATTACCAGCAGGCATAAAAACAGATTGAGGTATGCCGTTAGTACAAATCTCGTCAACCAAACGTCTCTGAAATAAGGAATCTACCTCTCCGTGCTTGGAGAAGGAAATGGCAGAAAGTAAATTCTCAGCCACCAAGTACACATATACTGTACGTAGATTCGGAATGCTGTCTATATAAGGTTGATAATTCCAGGAATACACAGAAAACATTCCGTCTTGGGATATACTGACCCGTTTCTTCGTATAGCATCCAAGTAATGAACTGGCCAATTCCCACGAATATTTTTCTTTTACTTTTCTATCTTTAGAATTCTGAATATCAAGACTTCTGGTCTCTATTTTATATCCATTACCTTGAAGTTCAATGCTATTTTCGCTGGCTTTAACCTGAAAAGGCTTCCAGATATTATTGGTCTGTGCCATACCCCAATGGCATAACAGAAAAAAGCTCAATAATAAAAGTCCCCTTTTCATTATCCGCCTAACAATTAATTATACTTTTTCCCAAGATTGTCTCTATACTCGGTTGGTGTCATACCAAGTTTAGACTTAAAGCATTTACTGAAATAGCGCGGATCATTAATACCTACCATATAGGAAATCTGCGTCATATTGAACTCACCTGTTTCTATCAATTGGGCGGCACGGTTGATACGCATCTCTTTTATAAACTCAATCGGAGCCAGGCCCGTCAATGTCTTCAGTTTTTTGAAGAAAACAGAACGGCTGACTGCAACTTCTCGCACCAGATCATCCACCACCAGATCACCATTATCCATATTTGCTTCCATAAGTTCAACCAGTTTATCCATAAACTTACGGTCGTTGGGAGACATATCCGGAAGCTTTTCTTCCTCCGTAGCAGCTTCTTCTGAGGTTGATAAAGAAGAAACATGCGTATTATTCATCAGATTGTCTCTATAAAGACTTTGCAGTTTCCGACGCTGGGAAAGCAGATTCTCAACACGTGCCTTCAGATAAGTAGCACTGAAAGGCTTCGTTATATAATCGTCTGCACCATACTCCAACCCTTCCAACTTACTTTCGATAGAAGTCTTAGCCGTCAGCAAAACAATAGGAATGTGACTGGTAGTCATATCGGCACGCAATTCTTTAGTCATTTCGATACCGTCTTTCTCGGGCATCATAACATCGCTGATAATAATATCCGGCACAAACTTGAGTGCTTTACTCCAACCCTCCATGCCATCTGCAGCTTCTACCACCCGATACATTGAGGAGAAAATAGTACGCAGGAATGCACGCAGCTCCTGATTATCTTCTACCAGCAACATTACTTCCTTATTGGAGCTTTCCTCCGGCTCTTCATCCTGCATCCCGGTTTCCGGATTTACAATCGGAATAACGGAAGCCGTTGCATCCATCACAGGGACAGGAATAGTCATGGATGTAGTAGTAACAGCATCTTCGAGAATAAATTCAACCGTTTCGTCATAATGTTCCTTTCCTTTGAGGAAATCTACCTTGAAACAACTACCTTCACCCAGTTTGCTATCAACAGAAATAACAGCTTTATGCATCTCTACCAACTCTTTCACTAATGAAAGGCCGATGCCGGTACTTGCCTGATTGAACAGATTTTTATCTACCAGGTTTTCAAAACGAACAAAGAGAGATTTCTTCTTACTCTCGGCAATACCAATGCCCTGATCCTGTACCCCTACAGAAACAGTTCCTTCATCTTCATGAATAAACACACGGATCAATTTTCCGCCCGGTGTGTATTTAAAAGCATTGGAAAGCAGGTTAAAGACGATCTTCTCCAATTTATCTTCATCTACCCAAAGGTAAAGTTCATCCTTTTCTGTTTCAAACAGGAAATCAATGTTGTGCTCCTCGGCCAGTGATTCAAAATTATCCATCACCTTACGTACGAAAGCTACTATATTGACACGCTGTACCTGCATCTTCATCTTCTTATTCTGAATCTTCCGGAAGTCAAGAATCTGATTAACCAGGTGAAGCATACGATTCGTGTTACGCTCTACAACTACCAACTGTTCGCGGGCATCTTCCGGTAATTTAGAATTCTTCAATACATACTCTACAGGGCCGGCAATAAGTGTCAGCGGAGTACGAAGTTCGTGAGATATATTGGTAAAGAAACGCAGCTTAATATCCGAAACCTGCTGTTCTACAGACACTTCATGCTTCAACCGATAAATGGTAAAGAGGATATAAACAGCCACAAAGATCACAAGCAGAATAAACAATACATAAAGGAAATAGGCCAGTGGGGTTTCCCAGAATGACGGCAGTACTACGATGTCGAGAAACCGGGTATTGTCCACCCACACACCGTCACTATTGGTAGAACGTACTTTAAATGTATAGTGTCCCTTCGGCAAGTTAGTATAGGTGGCATTGCGTAGCCGGTCGGCATACGTCCACTGATTTTCAAAACCTTCAAGAATATAGGCATACTGAATATTCTGCGGATTCGTATAATCGAGTGCTGCATACTGAATGGCAAAAATATTTTCTTTATGAGAAAGTACCAGTTCTTTGGTATCGTCCAAGCCTACCTTCAATACTGATCCTTCGCCCGGAACAATGTCCTGATTGGCTATCACCAACTTAGATAATACAATAGGAGGTACAAAGCTACTCTTATTGATAGAATCGGGAGCGAACATGAAAATACCATTACTGGCACCAAAAAGCATATCCCCCGTGGAAGTTACTGCTGAAGCTGCTTCACTGAAACGTACACGGAAAGTAATACTACGGTCGTCATAATTCTCAAAACGCTCTTCACCGGGAATGAATTTACTGATTCCATTCTCTGTACTCATCCATAAATTCTGCTTCTTATCCTCACGAATGGAAAGCAACACATCAGAAGGTAGCCCATCAAGTACGGAATAAGATTTGAACACTCCGTTTCCATCTTTATCAATAGAAAGAAGTTTATTGAGACCTCCTCCAAAAGTAGCAAGGTAAAGCTCCTTCTTCTTTGTGGCAATAATCCAGTGCACATCATTATTACTCAAGCTCTTTGCGTCATTCGGATTACGAGAGAAGTGATGGAACTGAATCTCTTCGGGAGTTTTAAAATTCTCATCAAAGGCAACTGCCCCGGCTGTGGTTCCCACCCAGAGATACCCATTGTTGTCCGATGTAATGAAACGGGTTTTATAGCAAAGGTCAATCGGATATCCTTTCAGGTTATTACGGTGATTGACAAAAATAGTATTGCCGGCTTTATCTTTTGATATATAGTTAATTCCGTTGGCAAAGGTTGCTACCCAGATTCTCCCGTTATGGTCCTCGTAAACGCAATACACATTATCATTACTCAGACTATACATATCATCTTCATCATACTGATAACGGGATAATTTGTAAGATAATCCATTGGGTGCAACCGGCTCGGCACGTACCAATCCATCACCCTTTGTAGCAATCCAGAGTATTCCTTTCGAATCCTGAGTTATATCATAGACCGTACCTTTCATTGGTACACCGGAAAGTGAAACATTACCTGCTTCGGTCAGGAAACCCATATATTTATGGTTTTCATCATACACTCGAAGACGCCCATCTTTCAATCCAACCCATATATTTTTATGCTTATCCTCACATAGTGCACGTACTTCATTGCTTAATGATTCATAACTATGCTCTTCGGGAGTCAGCATACTAAACTGAACTGAACGAAAAGTAACCTTTTCCAATCCCTTTGAATGAGTACAAATCCACAAATTGCCCTGCTTGTCCGAAAAAGTAGAGTGAATTTTATTGGAGAAACGCCAGTCACTACTTCCTAACTCATCATAAAAAGGCACAAGGCTCTGTTCCTTACGGTCGTAAAAAGAGAAGCCTCCACCATAGGGATGCACCCAAAGGTATCCGTTAGTATCTTCGTGAATATGAAAAGAAGGGCGCGAACGGTCGGCAGCAGTAGGCTCTACACGCATCTGCTCCCGTTTTAAGATCCCGGTAGTCGGATTGAAATGAACTACTACTCCGGGTTCTTCCTGCTCAAACCATACTTCGGAAGATTTATCTACATAAGCCGAAATAATAGGTGCGGAAGGCAAATTACGACAAGTAATATGGGAATAATGTATGTGTTCTTTGGTTTTCAAATTGTAGGTAAAGAAACCATCAGTAGAAGTGGCTATAACGACCTTATCTCCTCCTACCGCACTGATAGCAGCAATACGCGAACGAGTAGGAAGTTCAAGTAACTCAAACTGACCGTTCTTTTTCTGGTAACGCCACACGCGCCCCCTATCCGAACCAAAACAAATCTCCGCATCATCCTCCTGTACAGCATAGAATGCCTGTTTGGGATCAGAAAACCGTTCTTTAGTCTCTACAAAATAGGAAACCGGATTTTTCTCTCCCGGACGAATTAGCCCTAAACCATTATCCGTCAGTATCCATTCATTATTGTTAGCATCCTGATATACTTTAAAAACTTTTGTAGCAGGGAAAAGACCGGATTTTGCCGAATAAATGTCAGTAGAGAGATGGTTTGTCCCAGCAGGAGTAGTCACACGGATGGCACCATCATTCTCGGTAAGCAACCAAACGGTCCCGCAAGGAAGTACAGTGATGGTATTTACATTGGAAGTACTACCCGGTTGGCCGGCAGCAGGCACTTGTTCGAAAGTCTCCGTACGCGGATCAAAACGATGAGCACGGTTATCATAAGTCAGCAACCACAAAAAACCGCTGGGGTCTTCGTACATTCGGTCGACACGATTGTTAGTCAGGCTGATAAAACTTCCCTGGCGTGCTTTATAAGTCTTAAAAGAGTATCCATTAAAGCGGTTTATTCCATCCCAGGTAGAAAACCAGAGATTCCCTTTATGATCTTGTAAAATGCTCATTACAGTGTTCTGAGACAGACCGTCCTCCGAAGAATAATGGGTGAAGAAACAGCTACGCTGGGCATCAGTCGCCAGCGCGATACTCAAAAATGCTATCAGAAATAAGATTCTTCTCATCATTTTATAAACTTCCATGCTGTAAAGATACAAATTAAACCGAATTTCACTGTGTTTTTGTATCCTTTTTAACAAGGTATTAGCATGAAAAGGAATAGATAATGTGGTAAGCTACAAGCTAAAGTTTGTTAGTTTAGGGTTTATTTTATACTGGCTAAGGTCCAAAGGTTATTATCAGTGTGCCATAGATTGTCCGGTGTTGTACTTTGTCTTTCTCAGAAAGTAACGTTTCCTTTCCCGGTGTGCAGTCTTGTTTTACATGTACATCTAAAACAATAACACTATTTAATAGAAGACTGATTAAAATCTAAGCAGGAATTTAATTTGTAAGTTGCTTATTAAAGAATGCCAGTATCTCCTCCTGCATCTCTTTACTACAGAAGTGAGGTAAATCCCATAGTCTGGTAATCAGTTTATCATCGGCTGACTGGTTCTTCCAGACCCGGTGCAACTGTGCATAAGCATCTTCTACAGCCGGAACCGGGAAGAGTTTATCCTTCCGTCCGTTAAAAAAAAGCATCGCTTTGGGACAGGCTATAGAAGCAATGTGAGGATAATCCAGATAACGCCTTAATCCGGGAAGTACATTGGCATAATTGGAATCTCCTTTACCACGCCCATAGTCAGGAGAAAGTTGATACTCCGTCGTAGTAAGCCAACAAACAGCCGCTCCAGCTTTTATTTTATCAGACAGAGCCGAAAGCATCCAGGATCGATAGGCACCCATCGAGAATCCCATACAACCGATTCGATTGGCATCTACTTCTCCCAAAGAAGCCAGAAAATCTGTGGTATAGATATCTTCATAAGAAATAAATCCACTCCAGCTACGCCCCAACATCTCAAAGCTACAAGCCAATGCCTGCTGACTTTCATAACGTACGCCTTCCTTGCGCCCGCGTTCTCCCCAGAAAAGGGCATCAATGGAAATCACCACATAGCCTTTGGAAGCCAGGTAATCACCTACATACTGATCATCATAACATTGATGTACCCATTTGTCAGCGTCCGACAACACAAGAGAATCGACACCGAAAGGACGAATCATTTTCTCTTTTCCAATGGAGAAATGCGCTCCGTGGTCGTGGAGTAATACAATGGCAGGAAAAGGTCCTTCCCCCTCAGGTACCAATAAATAGGCAGGTACACGAGAATAGGCAGAAAGATTGAAACAAATCTTACGGGCTTCATATCCGGAACGATACTCTATAGACACTACCTCCATATTATATTCGCTGGCAACAGGAGGTGGAGTCAACATGGCATCCAATACAGTAGCACGAGCGGTTTTCCGCCAAATGGAAAAATCCTTCAACGGACTATTTCCCCAAGCCATAGGATAGGTAAGCTCCTGTTTTATCTGATCGAGGAAAACAGGATACTCTTTCTCTATTTCATAAGAAGACACCTCTTGTGCCGTACTTGCTAATGAAACAAAGATCAATAAGCAAAAGCAGATTCGTTTCAACATTCGCATTTACTTTTATTATCGCACTACTTTTACCAACGCATTTCCATTCTTTACCGGATTCCATCCATCTTCTCCAACTAAGATTTCTTCTATCTGGTATCCTTTCAGTTTTTTAAGCTGATGGGAGAAAGTGGCACGAGCCTTTGGATTGGCGCCCTCTCCAAAGCTCTCATATTCGGCATAGAATACCGTTTTCTCTGCATCCTTTTTCCCCCAGTTATGCCATCCGGCAGGTTGTATGTGTTTACCTAAATTGCAACGAATAAATACTGCCTGTGCATAGGGACGCCATGGACGGGAAAGATAAACACCTTTCACACCATCATCGGCAGTGAGCGTACAGTCATAGAACACATAGCCATACTTCTTTCCTGCCTCCGTAGAAGGGGCTGTAACATACCCATCTCTCTTGCTATGAATATGGCAACGATTGAAGACAGCAGTAGACCAGCCAAATATGAAATCGACAGAACCTTCTATATAACAGTCTTCATAATACTGACGACTGTTTTTTCCGTATGTATAAAGGGTATCCTGGAAACCAAGAAACCGGCAGTTTTTAAAAAAGATCCGATCAGCAGAAACAAAACAAGCTACGGCTTGCCCAACAGGTCCGGCAGTATTTTCAAAGGTGATGTTCTCTGCATAAAAATCAGGAGCATAAATATAGCAGGTAGATGATCCGGAAGTTCCTTTGGTCTCTCCGAAAACATTCTTCTTATTGGCATAATCATCATAAGAAATCACAGCACCTTCCTGTCCTATCAGTGAAATATTAATCTTACTCTCGGGTACTACGACCTTTTCTTTGTATATACCTTTGCGAACAAGAATAGTAGTACGCACATCCTTACGGAAATCAGGCACTGCATCTATAGCCTCCTGGATAGTGAAGAAATCACCACTGCCATCCTGCGCCACCACATAATTGTAATGACGGACATACTTTGCCAGTTCAGGAACTACTTTTGCAATGGCATCTACCGCCAAACCGGCTACTACACGTCCCCCATATACATTGAGATGCGTATTATCTTCACGTCCTTTCGGGAAAGCCGGTACTTTATCGGGAGATACCCACATGAATAGTTTTTTAGATTCTACCGGTCCCAATCCCTGCACCAGATCATGAGTAATCTTATTCATGTCAATGAAAGGCACTCTCAACTCTTTTGCCACATTGCGGGGAGACTCAAGATAGGCACCATGTGTATCAAATAAAGTATCACCTTCCTGAACCGGTTCTGTTTCTCCGGCATCGTGACGTGTATCCTTGGCTATACTTTCATCCAACGGACGGACAAAATTACGGCGTACAATTGCATTGCAAAGGATGGGTATTCCTCCTTTAGCCCGAGTTTCATTTACAAAACGGCGCAGATTAGCGTCAAAAGTTGTTCCTGGTACAGTGTGCCGATCCTCTTTGGGCTTTTCATCGTTATGTCCGAACTGAATAATAACATAATCGCCTTTATTCACCTGGGAAATCACTTTGTCCCAACGCCCTTCATCAATAAAGCTTTTAGAACTGCGTCCGTTTACCGCATGATTGTCAATACGTACTTCTTGACTGAAGAATCCGGGTAACATCATCCCCCACCCACGTTCCGGATTACCACCTGTGATATTTTTGTTAGCCATTGTAGAGTCGCCTATCATAAATATGGTAAGCACTGGTTTATCTGCTCTGAAGGCAGATAGAAGAAAAAATAAACTCAATAGAGCTACCAGTTTCTTTTTCATTTTTGTCGAACTTATTTATATTGTTGTGCAAACTTACAGAGTTTTTAATTGAATGGCGTATAAAAACCGTTGTTTTAGGTGGAATAATTGTATATTTGGACAGGTTTTTAAAATTTGAAGTATGAAAACAAGAAGTAAAACATTCATTTTAGAAAAGGAAAAAGTATGGGAACCGGCAGGCGAAGGGGTTGTTCGCCAAATTATGGGATACGACGGACAAGTAATGCTGGTAAAGGTAAAGTTTGAAACGGGAGCTATAGGAACACCGCATACTCACTATCATACTCAGACTACATACGTGGCAAGTGGTAAATTTGAATTCACCGTAAATGGTGAAAAACAGATAGTAGAAACCGGAGACGGTGTTTATATTGAACCTGATGCAGAACACGGATGCGTTTGTCTGGAAGCCGGAATACTGATTGACTGCTTCAGTCCAATGCGGGCAGACTTCTTAAAATAAAAAGAAATAGAGGGTGCACAGGGAAACTGGTACACCCTCTTCTGCAAAGAACATCATCCCCGTAAGTCATCACGACTTTACTGCGGAGGGGAGACTTCTCTTTTATTCTATAATTACCATTTTTTGATTTTCCACCAATACGGAATTGTATGGGTATAAGAGTAAGAATCTGTTTTCTATGTTTCTTATAGTTATCAAAAAGGTAACAATGGATTCTCATACCACCATCGGATACAAATCTATGGGAGATATCATTCTATGTTGTGTAGAAACTGATTAATTATGTGGAAATATTGTGTTCTTTCAACTATTTATACGGATACCAATTGCTACTATCCGTGAAAATATTCTCAATAGTATAACGCAAAGCTTCTTTAGGAGTCAATTGTTGTGCCCACTTCACCCTCCCGGTAGTTACAGCACCTTCACCTGTATTTCCAAACTCGGCATAACGGGCTGTTTTTTCATTTGCTTCATTTCGCCAATTATCCCAACCCTCAGGACGGATATGACTTCCAAACTCACAATTGAGAAAAGTAGTAGATGCATATGGACGCCAGGGACGCCCCAAATACACTTTAGTTACTCCGGGAGCAGCCGTCAGTTTACAGCTTTTGAACACATAACCGAATGCCACATTTTCAGGAGTAGAAGCTGCTGTTATATAAGAGTTTCGTTTACTATGAATAGTACAACGCTCAAAGAGAGCAGTAGCAGGACCAAAAATAAAATCGGTAGTCCCTTCTATATAACAACTGGTAAACAGTAAACGCGCCCCTTCTCTACCGGTATATATCGTATCCTGATTCCCCAGAAAACGACAATGGATAAACATTAACCTGTCACCTTCTGTATGCAGCGCTACCGCCTGCCCAAGCGGAGCCGCATTATTCTCGATGGTCAGGTTCTTGAAAGTTATATCGTTCCCTTCTACCTTAATAGTATAAGTGCGAAAAGTACCCATCTTATTAATATTGGCATGATCATCATATGTAATAATAGTACCCTCGGTACTCTCACCCACCAGTTGTACATTCTTAACCCACGAAGGAATAACCAGCTTTTCTTTATAAACCCCATCCTTTATATATATAGTAACGGTGTAATCCATAAAAGCACGAACAGCCTCCACCGCCTCCTGAATAGTACGATATTCTCCGGTACCATCACGTGCCACTACAATCGTATCTTGTTTCTGCTGTGCTTGTACCGTTCCGATACAAGCCAACAGCAGCAACAGACTTATTCTCACTAACCTTCTCATTGTTTCTTCTGCAAACGTTCATACTCAAGACTCGCCATAATGAATGGCCCTACAGCTTTCGGGTCATTATCACGAATCGTCTCATTAATATAATAATCATAATCTCCCGAACGATAGTTCTTTCCACCCAGTCCGGCAACGGCACAAGCTTTCGTTATAGTCACCAAACCGTCATTGTCTACTTCAATAAAGTTATCCAGAATACCTTTATACCCCTTCAATGCCACATCCAAATAAGACTGATCAATATATCCCATACGTACCGCTTTAAATAAAGCATATACAAACATAGTTGAGCAGGAAGATTCAAGATAATTTCCTTTCTCGCCACTCTTGTCGAGCACCTGATACCACAATCCGGTTTTCGGATCCTGAATTCGTTTCACCTGAGTTGCTATATTATTAAGGATAACAAGCATTGAATCACGTCCTGCTTCATGTTTCGGAATAAAGTCGAGTGCGTCTACAAAAGCCATCGCATACCATCCCATAGCACGTCCCCAGCTATGTTTAGATTGTCCTGTTACGGGATCGGCCCAACGTTCTTTGCGACTCACATCACAAGCATGGCGATACAACCCATTCTGCGGATCATAAGTGTGACGGGCTACAGTAATAAACTGATTCACTACATCTGCATAATCCTTCACCTGATTGTTGCGAAAAGCATATTCTGCGTAAAAAGGAGAAGCCATGTAGATACCATCAAGCCACATCTGATTGGGATAAATCTTTTTATGCCAGAAACCACCATCCTCATTGCGTGGATGCGTGTCAAGCTGACTACGCAACAAATCAATTGCTTTCTTATACTTCTCATCTTTAGACTCTTCATAAATACGGAAAAGGAATTTCCCGGAATTCAGACGGTCAATATTGTATTCTTGCAATTTATAAGTAACAATGCTACCATCATTATGAATCATCGTATCAGCATATGCCAGTGCATAATCAACTATTTTTTTATCACCATATGTATCATATACATCAAGCATTGCCTGAAGCTCCAGTCCATGACAGTAGTCCCATTTCAGTTTAGGCTGAAAATCGAGTTGCCAAGATTCGGGACAACGAATCATCTCCGACTCCGTCATTCGAACGGACCAAGGCAGTTTATCACTTACTTTCTGAGCAGACAGAGAAACAGAACAGAGCAAAGTTCCCAGGACAAAAATTTTACAAATCGAATTCTTCTTCATTCTCATTTTGGTTATCGGTAATTAGATTTATTCCTTGAATGGGACAAAGATAGCGAGTCTTTTTTTATACGGTGTGTAGATTTCGATTCAAATAGTGTATTTATAAGTTTTCGTGCGCGCAAACATTAAATTCGTGTGCGATAACGTAGTTTTTTAGCGTTTTTGGACAATTTTGGTAGTATTCAGACAAAATTTACAGCAAAAGAGACAATAAATATGTTGATTTACATCAAATAATGTGTATTTTTGACCCCAGAATCAGAACTAATAATTTTAAATCATTTATCATGAGTACAATTCAAAATGCGATGGGTAAAATGACAAACTACAGATGGACCATCTGCGCTATGTTATTTTTCGCGACAACAGTTAACTACCTCGACCGTCAGGTGCTATCGCTGACGTGGGATGAATTTATCAAACCTGAATTCCACTGGGACGAATCACATTACGGTACTATTACCTCTGTATTTTCCATTGTATATGCAATCTGCATGTTGTTTGCAGGACGTTTCGTTGATTGGATGGGAACAAAGAAAGGTTTCCTTTGGGCTATCGGTGTATGGTCACTAGGTGCATGTCTTCATGCAGTCTGCGGTATAGTAACTGAGCATGTAGTGGGTCTTCACAGTGCTGCAGAACTGGCTGCTGCAACAGGTACTGTTGTAGTTACTATTGCTACTGTCAGTATGTATTGCTTCCTGGCTGCCCGCTGCGTATTAGCACTCGGTGAAGCCGGTAACTTCCCGGCAGCTATTAAAGTAACAGCTGAATACTTCCCTAAGAAGGACCGCGCTTATGCAACTTCTATCTTTAACGCCGGTGCTTCTATCGGTGCGTTGATTGCTCCGTTAACCATTCCTGTTCTTGCCAAATTCTGGGGTTGGGAAATGGCATTTATTGTTATTGGTGCCCTCGGTTTCATCTGGATGGGTTTCTGGGTGTTCATGTATACTCCTCCCGCAAAGAGCAAACACGTGAACAAAGCTGAGTTGGAATACATCGAACAGGACAAACACGAAGTAGGTGGCACTTATGTAGAGGAAAAGAACGAAAAGAAGATGAAATTCTGGCAGTGTTTCAGTTACAAACAGACTTGGGCATTCGCTTTCGGTAAGTTTATGACAGACGGCGTATGGTGGTTCTTCCTCTTCTGGACTCCTTCTTATCTGTTCACACAGTTCGGCATTAAGACTTCAAGCGGTCTGGGGATGGGATTGATTTTCACGCTGTATGCAATCACCATGTTATCTATCTATGGAGGTAAACTTCCTACTATCTTTATTAATAAAACAGGTATGAATCCGTATGCAGCCCGTATGAAAGCGATGCTGATTTTCGCATTCTTCCCGCTGGTGGTATTGCTGGCTCAACCGCTGGGTACTATTTCTCCATGGCTTCCTGTTATTATGATCGGTATAGGTGGTGCTGCTCACCAGTCCTGGTCGGCAAATATCTTCTCTACCGTAAGTGATATGTTCCCCAAAACAGCTATTGCAAGTATTACCGGTATCGGTGGTATGGCCGGTGGTTTCGGTTCTATGATCCTTCAGAAAGTAGCAGGTAACTTATTTGTATATGCTTCCGGTTCAACAATAGTAGACGGAAATGAAGTGGAAATGACTCCTGACTTACTGGCCCAGGGTGCACAGTTCGTACGTCCGGCTATGGAATTTATGGGATTCTCGGGTAAACCAGCTGGTTATTTCATTATCTTCTGCGTTTGTGCAGTAGCTTACCTCATTGGCTGGATTGTAATGAAAGCACTGGTTCCGAAATACAAACCTATCGTACTGGAATAATCTTTCACACACAAGATTTATAAATAGCAAAGAGCTGTATCAACGAATGGTTGATGCAGCTCTTTTTTTTCCTTATCTTTGCCCCATGGAAAAAGAGGAAATCACAGAGTCTTTCGACATCCTGCTTACTGCTTGTCGTACTCAGGACGACAAACTTGGCGTAGCTTATAAGCAAATGCGCGACCTGCTCGAGCGTCTTTGTCGCAGCCAGATGCCAAACGAAAGTCTGCAAATGACCGATCTATCTGCACGGATTAGTTTCGTAGCAGCACGTACCGAATTATCCGTTGTAGAACAGAACCGTCTGCATACCTTCCGTCTCACCTCAAATGCTGTATTAAACCGAAGAGAAGAACCCAAACGAGAGAAACTACTACGTGATGTAAAAACTCTTGCCTTTTTCTTGAAGAAACTCTCCGGAACTGATATCCCCGAAACATTGTACCGGCTACTTCCTAAAGCAGATGCTACTTATATCGTTGCTCCACCGGCTCACAAACGAGTAGAAAGAATGCGGGTTTGTTTTCAATATTCGGATGAATTCTTTTTGTATGTCAATCCGCTGGATAGTATTGCGGACGAGCCACTGCGAGTGCACTACAATATTCCACAAATAAATGAAGAGTTTGCAGAGACCTGTAAACTTCTCTGGCGACATGCACAAATCAATCTGCTCGATGTAGCCATCGACAAGGAAGGAATACTCACTCCCTCTTTCATCGTTCTTGAACCGGATTATCTGATAGATATCAGCTCGTTGGCAGAATGCTTTCGCGACTACGGGCACCATCCTGCCAACTATCTGCTGGCCCGTTTGCAGCCTATAGAGAATGCCCGTCCTCTACTCCTGGGAAATATTGCCAACCTCTTTCTGGACGAATGGATCCATGCGGATGGAGAAGTGGACTATCTTTCGTGTATGCAGAAAGCTTTCCGCCGTTACCCTATCGAACTGGCAGCTTGTGCCGATTTACAGGATAAGGAAAAAGAGCGGCAGTTCTTTGACGATTGCAAAAAACATTTTGAACATATCCGGGAGATAGTAACCGATACTTTCCATGCCCCCGGTTATGAAATGGATAAGACAGATGCCGTACTGGAACCTTCTTATATTTGCGAAGCATTGGGGTTACAGGGACGTCTGGACTACATGCAGCGGGATATGTCATCATTCATCGAAATGAAATCCGGAAAAGGTGACGAATACAGTATCCGTAACAAGGTAGAGCCCAAAGAAAATAATAAGGTACAGATGCTTCTCTACCAGGCAGTACTCCAATATTCGATGAAAATGGATCACCACCGGGTAAGAGCTTATCTGCTATATACGCGTTATCCGCTACTTTATCCCGCCCGCCCGTCATGGGCAATGGTACGCCGGGTTATCGATTTGCGTAATCGCATTGTAGCCGACGAATATGGTATTCAGTTGCGTAACAGTCCGGAATATACAGCCGAAAAGTTACAGTCAATCAATGCCAAAACACTAAATGAACGAGGACTTCAGGGACGTTTCTGGGAACAATTCCTTCGTCCTTCCATTGACATATTTGCCCAGCGCCTCGCTACACTCTCCTCTTTGGAACAGGCCTATTTTTACACAATCTACAACTTCATCACCAAAGAACTATATACCTCCAAATCGGGTGATGTAGATTATGAAGGCCGCACAGGAGCTGCTGCTTTATGGCTTTCAACACTAGCAGAAAAATGTGAGGCCGGAGAAATTCTATATAACCTTCGTATTAAAGAAAACCATGCCGCCGATGAGCACAAAGCGAGTATTATCCTATCCAGAGGAGACATTCGGGAAGAAGCCTTACCTAATTTCCGCCAGGGTGATGCCATCGTTTTATATGAACGTAACACGGATACAGACAACGTCACCAACAAAATGGTATTCAAAGCCAACATAGAATCTCTCACCGAAAATGAAATACACATCCGGCTGAGAGCTACTCAGCAAAACACTTCCGTTCTTCCTCATGAAAGTCTGTATGCCATTGAGCATGACACAATGGATACTACTTTCCGGAGCATGTATCAGGGATTGTCTGCTTTTGCATCGGCCACCCAAAAGCGCAGAGATTTACTGCTTGCCCAGCGCCTTCCCGCTTTCGATGAAACTTTTTCCACCCGTATTTCTGCTGCACCGGATGACTTCAGCCGTGTTGCCCTTAAAGCACAGGCAGCACAGGATTACTTTCTGCTGATAGGACCTCCGGGTACGGGAAAAACCTCTTGTGCCCTAAAAAAAATGGTGGAGACTTTCTATCAGGAAGAAAATACGCAAATTCTCCTCCTGTCATATACCAATCGTGCCGTAGACGAAATCTGTAAATCCCTCTCTTCTATAAAGCCTGAGGTAGATTTTATCCGTGTTGGTAGTGAACTCTCCTGTGACGAAGCCTATCGCAACCACCTGATAGAAAATGAACTTGCCCTCTGCAGCCGCCGCTCTGAAGTGGTGGAGAGAATCACCCGTTGCCGGATATTCGTAGGTACAGTAGCCTCTATCTCCGGCAAACCGGAATTGTTCAGACTAAAAACTTTTGATGTAGCCATTATTGACGAAGCCACTCAAATACTTGAACCACAGTTATTAGGCATCCTCTGTGCACGTAGCACAACAGGCAACGATGCCATTGGCAAATTCATCCTTATCGGAGACCATAAGCAGCTGCCGGCCGTAGTTCTTCAACGAGAAGAGCAGTCAGAAGTACATAACGAACAGTTACGTGCCATCGGGTTGACAAATCTCAAAGATTCTCTCTTTGAGCGTCTTTACCGAACCGTTAGAGAATTGACAATGGACAGTGGACAATTGACAGTGAACAGTGGACAGTGGACAGTGGACAGTGGCTATGCAGCATGCAAACAGCGCAGCAACTGTCCACTGTCAATTGTCAACTGTCAACTGCCTAACTGTCAACTGTCCACTGTCAATTGTCAATTCTCCTTCGACATGCTCTGCCGGCAAGGACGTATGCACCCGGAAGTAGCTCTCTTTGCCAATCGTACTTTCTACGAAGGACGTCTGCTCCCTGTAGGACTCCCTCACCAACAGGAAAATTCACCAGCCATTACCCGCCTTGCTTTTTATCCCTCTGAGCCGGAGCCTGCTGGTGCTTCAGCCAAAATAAATCATTCCGAGGCACGTATTGCAGCCCGTTTGGCTCTGACAATCTATCAAAGAGAAGGAACAGAAAACTTTAATACGACACGTACTTTGGGGATTATCACCCCCTATCGTAGTCAGATAGCGCTTATCAAACAAGAAATAGCCCGGCTGAACATCCCTGCGCTCAATGAAATATTGATTGATACCGTAGAACGGTTTCAGGGAAGTGAACGGGATATTATTATTTATTCATTCTGCGTTAACTACCCTTATCAGCTCAGATTCCTCTCAAATCTGACAGAAGATAATGGAATATTAATAGACCGTAAACTGAACGTAGCCATGACCCGTGCCCGAAAACAAATGTTTATCACCGGAGTTCCTAATCTACTGAAACTAAACCCGATCTACCTAAGCTTAATAAAACTGGCAAATGAACAAGTTTGTTTTAAATAACGTTTGCAATCATTAGCCTTTATTTTTTCTTTATGCGGTTTATTAACACCTAAATAGCGAACAAACCGCTATATTTGCGCTACGTTTTTTTCATAGAGATTTAGATTTAAGGTTAGAAGAATTGCGGAAGTCGTGAGACTTCCCTTTTTTTCACTTTAACGTTTACTGCCACCAAGAATTCAATCTATATTGAATTCGCTTCAATCTAGGCAAGTAAACAAGAAAAGCCCCTTCGAGAGAAGAGGCTTTTTATGCTTCCTGCAGAGAGAAGTATGCCAGATGGCATTTATCATCCATTCGGATAGGCTATTCTACCGGTATACATATTTCCGTCAATAACTCTTCCGGAGGAGTCGATTCCGGACTATTCAGATAGGATTCATACCCACGTGAATTGCTGACTGTATAGCCACCCTGTGGTATCCAATGCCCATAAATGGTGTCATACACAGCACCCAAATTAGCATAAGGCCCTTTGTAGCGAAATACCAGGTACTTCCCTCCCGAAATCTCTTTCACACCGATCTCTCCTTTGGGCTGCACAGGTGAGGGTACAGTAAAACAGACATCCGTCCGTAGATTCTTCGGCTCGGTCACCTTCGGATCATCATGGTAGATACAAATATATTCCATATAGCGGGTATCTATTTTCTCTTCACTCACATAAGCATATAGTTTCTTCCATGCTTCGCAATATGCCAAAGCCATATACGCTCCTGTCAATCGGACATAAATTACCTGTTTCGGTTGCTGTTCGCGTACCTCCATTGTCACATCCAGTGCCAGGTTTATTTCTAATGGTTTCATAATAACGTGGTCTTTATTGTTTCTATACTCATTGGGTGAAATACCATAGAACTGCTTAAAGATTTTCGACAATGAAGAAGGAGAACCATAACCTATCTGATAAGCAATATCACTCACAGACATTGTACTGTAACGTAGTAACCGGGCTGCAGTCTCGATCCTTGTGCGTACAATAAATGCTCCTAACGGTTCATGCAAAAACGCTTTCATAATACGGTGGAAATGATAGGGTGAGAAATGGGAAATTTCGGCCAGTTTTTCCAGGTCAATCTCTTCACCCAAATGATTGTTAATGTACTCCACCACAATGTTGACACATCTGTGATACTCTTCGGTTGTTGATGTTCTTTGCTCCATATTCTTTGATTATTTCACACTGCAAAGATAGACGTACTTATCAAAGGAATCTTTTCCAATCTTGCTAATTTAGAAGATTATTATGTACTTTTGCCATAAACATACAAAAAAGATGAAAGATATAGAGATTATAGCATTCGACGCTGACGACACACTATGGAGCAACGAACCTTTCTTCCAGGAGATTGAACGGAAATTTGCCAATTTATTAAGTATATACAAAGACACAAAAGAAATTTCTGCCGAACTATTCAAAACAGAAATGAATAACCTGGAAAGTTATGGCTATGGAGCAAAAGGATTTACGCTGTCGATGATAGAAACTGCCCTACGTATCAGTAATCACAAAGTATCAGCCGAAATAATAAACGAGATCCTGTCTTTGGGCAAGTCGCTGCTCAATATGCCGATAGAATTATTGCCAGGAGTAGAAGAAACCCTCCGAACATTAAAACAAAGCAATCGCTACCGGTTAATAGTAGCTACCAAAGGAGACCTGCTCGACCAGCAACGGAAACTGCAACGTTCAGGGCTGGCTTCTTATTTCGATTATGTAGAAATCATGTCGGACAAAACTGAAAAAGAGTATGCTAAGTTAATAAATACACTGCAAGTAACCCCCGAAAAATTCATGATGATAGGTAACTCCCTAAAATCAGATATCCAGCCGGTATTAGCCATTGGCGGATACGCGGTACATGTACCGTTTGAGGTGATGTGGCAGCACGAAGTTGTAGAAAACTTTGAGCATCCCAGACTCCGAAAGGTAAAAAGGATGGGGGAGATAGTGAACAGTGATTAGTAATTAGTGATTAGTGAGCAGTGATTAGTGAGCTGCGCTATGATCCGCATGGCACTAATCACTAATCACTGCTCACTAATCACTCTTTTTGTCCTTAATCATCAAGATACTCATTTCATAAAGCAGATAGAGAGGAATAGCCACAACGCTTAATGTAAACGGATCACCTGTAGGAGTAATGATGGCAGCAGCTATTACAATCACAACAATTGCATGCCGACGATATTTCCGGAGAAATGTTTTATTGACAAGCCCCAACAGTGATAGCAACCATGTGACCAAAGGCAATTCAAATGCCAGTCCCATACAGAGTACCAGCATCATAAAATTGTCTATATAAGAATTTAATGAGATTACATTTTCGATCTCCGCACTAAGCTGATAGGTAGAAAGAAAACGAAGTGTAAGCGGGTAAACCATAAAGTATCCCAGCAATACACCTAGAAAAAACATAACTGTACCTATACTAAGCGCTTTCCTCACTCCACGCCTCTCTTTGGGATAAAGGGCCGGATTGATAAAACGCCATATTTCAAAGAAGATATAGGGCATAGCAGTCACTACCGACATCCAGAAGGCGGTAGACATATGTATAAAGAAAGGAGCTGCCAAATTGATATTTACCAGCTTTACTTGAAATTCCTGCGTAAAAAAGTCATCCGTCAGGTCAAACTTCTCGCCAATATACCTCAACAGATCATAGAACACGAAGTCATTGTGGCAAGGAGCCAGCACTACGCTGTCAAACAAATAAGGCATAGCGATGAAATATCCCACCGCCAACACAAACCAGACTCCAATGACACGAAACAACACCCGGCGCAGTTCATCCAGATGGTCCCAGAAAGTCATTTCAGCCATGGTTATTTCTTATCCTTGTCCGTTGTTTTAGCCGGTTCGTCAATCTCGTCCTTCGCTTTATTGATTTCATCTTTCGCTTCATTCACACCGTCTTTGAAGCTTTTCACACCTTTACCAAGACCACGCATCAGCTCAGGTATCTTCTTTCCACCAAAAAGTAACAGAATTACGAGTGCAATAATAATCCATTCGGAACCACTGGGCAGGAAGCCTAATAATAACAAGTTTATCATAAGATATATAGTATATATAAGTTTTTCGGGACAAATATAGTGATTTCACCACAGAGGACAAAACCTTTAACTCCTTTATGGAGTTAAAGGGAAGGGAGAAGGGAGAATGGAGAGGGGAGAAGGAAAGAGACTGCGCTATTATGCCGCATGGCACTTCTCCATTCTCCATTCTCCCCTTCTCCATTCTCTTATTCTTGATAATACACCCTCTTCACCCGCGTAGAGATGCTTGTGAGGATTTCATAAGGAATAGTATCCAACGTATCCGAAAGCACAGTTATAGGCAGTTCATCACCAAAAATAATGGCTGCATCACCCTCCTGGCAATCGATACCGGTTACATCAATCATACAGACATCCATGCAAATATTACCTACATAAGGAGCTTTCTTCCCATTCACCATACAATAAGCATGTCCACACCCTAAATGACGGTTCAACCCGTCTGCATAACCGATTGGAATAGCAGCAATACGCGAAGCCCGGGTCAGATGTCCTTTCCGGCTATATCCCACCGTATCTTCTGCAGGCACATCCCGTATCTGCAGAATAGTAGTTTTAAGCGTACTGACATTATTTATAATAGAGTTATCAATCGGGCTGACTCCATAGAGTCCTATACCCAAACGAACCATATCAAATTGTGCATCAGGAAAACGTTCTATTCCTGCCGTATTGCAGATATGTCTCAGGATTTTATGCGGAAAAGCAGCCTGCAGCTCTTTGGAAGCCCGTTCGAATATCTCAATCTGCCCACGTGTAAAAACATCGAACTGAGGAGAATCACTTCCTACAAAATGGGAGAATACCGAACGCGGAATCAGTGCATTCTGATTCTTTAACCGACGTATCAGCACAGGCAGTTCTTCTTCGGAAAACCCCAAACGGTGCATACCCGTATCAAGTTTTATATGCACCGGGAAGTTTGTAATGCCTTCTTTCTCCGCCGCTTTTACCAGCGCATCGAGCAAGTGGAAGTTATAAACTTCGGGCTCGAGCTTGTAATCAAACATTGTCTTGAATGCAGTCAATTCCGGATCCATAATCATAATAGAAGAAGTAATACCCGCTTTACGCAGTTCCGCTCCTTCATCGGCCACGGCCACGGCCAAGTAATCCACCTGGTGTTCCTGCAATGTTTTGGCTATCTCATAAGAACCGGCTCCATAGGCCGAAGCCTTAACCATACATACCATTTTCGTTGCAGGCTGAAGCATAGAGCGATAATGGTTCAGATTGGCTACCATGGCTCCTAAATTTACCTCCAGTATTGTTTCGTGTACTTTCAGCTCCAACCTGTCAGAAACAAGATCAAAATTGAATGTACGTGAACCTTTAATCAGTATCACCTCATCATGCAGATTCTGAAACACATCCGACTCCATCAACTCTTCCGTAGTATGGAAGAAATACTTCTCTATCTCAAAACGGGCAGCACTGGAAAATATCTCCGGTCCCACGCCTATTATTTTGTCAATGCCACGGCTTTGTACCAATTGAGCTACTTTGCGATAGAGAGTAGTGGTACTTTGTCCGGTCTCTAATATATCCGACAAGATGAGCGTACGCTTCATCCCTTTTCCTTTTACTTCAGAACGCCTTACTAAGAAGTCAAGAGCAATATCAAGTGATGCCAGATCAGAATTATAACTATCATTGATAAGTACACATCCATGTTTCCCCTCTTTCACTTCAAGACGCATAGCCACAGGTTCGAGCCGCACCATTCGTTCTGTGATCTGATCGGCAGGCATCATCAGATAAAGGCAGGCAGCAAGGCAATTCAGTGAGTTTTCAATAGAAGCATCATCTATAAAGGGGATACAGAAAGTATTATCCATCTCCAGATAACGATAAGAAATAACTGTATGATCTTCCTTTTTCAGTATCCTGCTTATATACAAAGGACGTTCTGCATCCCGGCAGCTCCATGCTATCTCACGGGCAGTGAGCATTGACTTGCTCACACAATTGCTTATCAGCTCATTGTCGGCATTGTAAATTACGACATCACAATTTTTAAAAAGGCTCAGTTTTTCCATACACTTCTCCTGCAAAGAAAAGAAGTTCTCCTGATGTGCCCCGCCAATATTGGTCAGGATGCCAATAGTTGGCTTTATCATATTCTGTAAAGCACGCATCTCTCCCATCTCAGAGATACCAGCCTCAAAAATTGCCAATTCAGCTTCTTCATTCATCTGCCATACGGAGAGAGGAACGCCAATCTGAGAATTATAACTACGAGGCGAACGTACAATCACCCGATCCGGACTCAACAATTGATGCAACCACTCCTTTACAATCGTTTTTCCATTACTTCCGGTAATACCGATAACCGGTATCTGAAACCGTTCACGATGTAGTTCCGCCAGTTTCTGAAGAGCCTTCAGAGGATTACTGACGATTAGAAAATTGACAGTTGACAGTTGACAATTGACAGTTGCTGCGTTGCCCGCATGCTGCATAGCAATTGTCAATTGTCCATTGTCAACTGTCAATTCATTAAACTCTTCCTGAGTAACAACAAAATTTCGTACACCACGTTCATAAAGATCAGGAATATAGCGTGCTCCTTTATTTCGTTTGGTAGTCAGGGCAAAAAAAAGAGTTTCTTCGGGGAAGCTGAGAGAACGACTGTCAGTCAACAGCCAGTCAATAGTTGCTTCAAGAGTACCCACCCTGCGGGCACCTATACATTCGGTTATAGTTTCAATCGTATACAACATAATAATTATTCAATTTAATAATGTGCTAATATGACAATGTGCCAATGTGCCAATTAGCTGCGCTATATTTTCCGAAGACATGCCGAATGGTACATTGGCATATTGGTACATTGGCATATTGGCACATTGTCATATTAGCACATTATTCCTACATTATTCAAACTCTAAGTACGGGTATTTTCGGTTAAGTCGTTCTATTTTTAACACAATTTGTCCTAAAAATCTTTTATGTTCCTCTGAGCCCGGATGAAGGGGGCGGTGTGCCTGCGCTTTGCGGATACTTTCACATTCTTCCATAATCTTTTTTGTTTCGTCAGAGAAGAAAGCTTCGGAAAAACGCTCCCACAAATAACGGATAGCCACGGGAGACGGATGCAACATGTCATCGGCATAAAAACGATAGTCGCGAAGCTCGTCAAGTACAATCTCATAAGAAGGAAAATAGAAAACGAATTCAGGGAAAAGAGTTTGTAGTTGTTCGGTAGCCAGCAACAGGGTGGCTTTACTAATCTGATTGGCATGCATACCATCCCGTATATGCCGGATGGGACTAACAGTAAGAAGTACCTTCAAGCCGGGATTCTGTTCCCGAAGTTCACGAAGCAAGCATGTATATTCATTCACGATCTCTTCAACTGTAAGCTTTCGGCGTACAAATAACTTTTCCGGCTGTTTATGGCAGTTTGATACAATGCGCTTATCTTCTCCCTGTTCATACACCCAGGCTGTTCCCCAGGTGAGCAGCAGCCAATCGACATTCTTTATTCGGGCATGAGCCTGTTGCAAGCGCGTATTGATATTCTGTAATACATCATTCGGCGATGCCGCCGAAAATGCTCCGTGATGCATCGCACTATGCCAGCAGTCGCGAAAGAAAAATAAATCGGAAGTCGCATATGTTTTTCCCGAAAGTATTTGTCTTAATGCCTCCGAGACAGATAATGGGTTATATAGTATCCCAAAAGGGTTGATATCACAACGAAAGAAATTATCTTTCAGCAAATTGCCGATATTCTCTGCAAAACAGGACCCTAACAGTAATAATTGCCGGGCATGAGTGATAGGTGGCAATCCTTTGGGTAATTCAACGAGGGTGGTAAAGTTCATAATAATATGCCAATTGAATAATATGCTAATGTGCCAATTGGCTGCGCTGTATTTTACGAAACCACACCAAATGATAATTGGCACATTATTAATACGGCGAAAATATAGAAAAACTCCGAAACAGAGAAGAGGCAAATAAGTTTTTTAGCCGATAAGGTGCAGTATTTCTTCAAAACCAACATTTATATAATCGTACGTACACCTTAATTTATTGAAATAATAATCTAATTTTTTATCCAAATGAAAATCGTAAATAACTCGAAAAGCATAAGAGTAAACCATCTCCTGAGAGTAACCAATTATAGCAAAACTGTTATTGCCGCTCTGACATTGACATTCGGTATAACGACATTTACTGCCTGCAGTAACGACGGAGATACGCCCGAGGTGATATCCGTAAAGGATGTAGAAGGTAACTATGTGGGTAAAGCAAGCATTACATTCATTGAATCGAGCACTTCGCCAACCCCAATTCCCCAAATAGAAGTGGAGGCCACGCTCAAAGAAGATACAATCTACTTCGGAAAATTCCCGACTGATGTCTTGATAACCAGCATTGTGGGAGAAGAGAAAGCACCCGATATCATTGAACTCGCAGGTGATATCAGCTATAAAGTAGGTTACAAACCGGCATTCAATGAAGGTTACACGCAAATATTGCAGACTTTAGATCCTAAACCTCTGATATTTACAATCGAAATTCCTTCTGAAGAAGAAGGCCAACCGGATGTTATGGAAATAGAAGCAACGATTTCTGCTACGGACAAAGGAGTATTCACCTATCAGGGCAAGACACTGAAATTCAAATTGATAGTTGAAAATGCTAAACTCAATGGAGAACCTTGCGAGGGTATCTCAGTGGAAGATATAGTATTCGAAATGAATAAGAAATAGGATTCTTCGTCAATTTAATTAAAAACAGAACCTTAATGGACTGATGAGCCGACCTTGTTAACCCTAAATGTAATGTCAGGATGGAATTAATAAATGTTTCAAAAAAAATGCAGTTATACTGTCTTTTTATTCTTATATGACTGATTTTCATGACACCTTTATTCTAATTATTGCTATAACTGGAGAATAAACTGCATAACAATATTAATTATTATGCGTGTTCCGTTGTATAATCTTTCTCTTTTGGATAGTTATGCACATTTAATCGGCATGTTATCCTGATTTTCCCGGTATGATAAGTTCGGTTTCTCTACGAGGAACAATCCGAACCTCGTAGAGAAACGCCCCGAGACTCTACGAGAAAAAAATAAAACCGTCTTAAATAACGTTTTCCGACGCTAACTGACGAGTAAATTCGCTCCAATCTAAACTATTAAAAGTATAATCAAAAAATTCATAAAGCTATATTATGTAATGAATATCCCAAGAAATAAGATATTTTCATCATGTAATCCTCCGTAAACCGTACAATGGGAATAATCAAAGCCGGAAATGACGAAGATTTTTATCACTTGTGAGAAACCGTCCCTTAATTAGAGGATTACAGAGAATCAGAAATATCACTTTGTCAAATTGTAAATAGGCATGCACTGTATTTTTCCAACATTCAGAACCATACAAAAATAAATCTTTCAACTAAATTGCCAAAGAACCACAAATAGCATAGAAAAAGGATTGCCGAAAAGTAAAGTCCCCGCCCCTACCAGATAGAGGTCAATAAATAATTCAACTCATATTCTTTTATACCTCTTTCAATAACATGACTGGTATCATACCAAAGTATTCTGTTCTGATCGGAGCGAAGGGGTATGTAAAAATCCCGTTTGGAATCTTGTATAAAAGAGCACGCTAAGCCTGTTTCGTTTTTCATGTCATTTTATTGTTTCTATTTGTAAAAGAGCTGTATTACAAGAGTATATTTGCAGAAATCTCCGGCACGTATTTACAATAATTTATACAAAAATACATCATTTCTGCTTTTTCCAATTAAAAAAGAACGTCTTTCCTTTTCTTTTCGTATTTTTGCATACCAATTCAGTCAGAACATGAAAAATGAACCCACATATAACTTGCTAAACGCCCTGAATACTCCCGAAGATTTGCGACGGCTCACGCCTGAACAATTGCCTGAGGTATGTGACGAACTAAGGCAAGACATTATCAAAGAAGTTTCCTGCAACCCGGGCCATTTTGCCGCCAGCCTGGGAGTGGTGGAGCTCACGGTGGCTCTGCATTATGTATTCAATACACCTTATGACCGCATCGTCTGGGATGTGGGGCATCAGGCTTACGGACACAAAATTCTCACCGGACGCCGCGACACCTTCTCCACCAACCGGAAACTGGGAGGCATCCGTCCCTTCCCATCGCCCGAAGAGAGCGAATATGATACGTTTACTTGTGGGCATGCCTCAAACTCCATTTCGGCTGCGTTGGGTATGGCAGTGGCAGCCATGAAAAAAGGAGAACTGGGCCGCCACGTAGTAGCTGTCATCGGCGATGGTTCAATGAGTGGCGGACTGGCTTTTGAAGGGCTCAACAATGCATCGGCTACCCCAAACAACCTGCTTATCATACTGAATGATAACGACATGGCTATTGACCGTAGCGTAGGTGGAATGAAACAATACCTGTTCAACCTGACCACCTCCAACCGCTACAATCAATTACGGTTCAAAATCTCACGCCTGCTTTTCAAAATAGGACTGCTGAACGAAGATCGTCGGAAAGCACTCATCCGCCTGGGAAATAGCCTAAAATCACTTGTTGCCCAGCAACAAAATATTTTTGAAGGGATGAATATCCGTTATTTCGGTCCGGTGGACGGACATGATGTGAAAAATATTGCCCGCATCCTACGGGATATCAAAGATATGCAAGGACCTAAAGTACTCCACCTGCACACCCTGAAAGGGAAAGGATTCGAACCGGCAGAAAAGCATCCGGGTATCTGGCATGCACCCGGTAAGTTTAATCCGAAAACAGGAGAACGCCTGGTTGCCGACACAAACGGATTACCGCCACTCTTCCAGGATGTCTTCGGACATACCCTGATTGAGCTAGCACAGCAAAATCCACGCATCGTAGGAGTTACTCCTGCCATGCCTACAGGATGTTCCATGAACTACATGATGGAGCAGATGCCGGACCGTGCATTCGATGTCGGTATAGCCGAAGGACATGCCGTGACCTTCTCCGGCGGAATGGCAAAGGACGGCATGCTGCCTTTCTGTAATATCTACTCCTCTTTTATGCAACGGGCTTATGACAATGTAATTCATGATGTAGCTATTCAGAAACTGCCGGTGGTGCTGTGTCTCGACCGCGCCGGTCTGGTAGGCGAAGACGGCCCAACGCATCACGGTATGTTCGATCTGGCGTATATGCGTCCGATACCCAACCTGACTGTAGCGTCGCCCATGAACGAACACGAATTACGCAGACTGATGTATACCGCCCAACTGCCCAATAAAGGCCCATTCGTGATACGATATCCACGCGGACGAGGAGTATTGGTAGACTGGAAATGTCCATTGGAGGAAATTCCTGTAGGACGTGGAAGGAAACTGAAAGAAGGAAACGACTTGGCTGTCATCACCATTGGCCCCATAGGCAACACAGCCGCCAAAGCCATAGCGCGGGTAGAGAAAGAACAACCCGGAAGAAGCATCGCTCACTATGACCTGCGTTTTCTTAAGCCACTGGATGAAGAGCTACTTCATGAAATAGGGAAACAATTCAGACACATCGTGACCATAGAAGACGGAATCAGAGCCGGAGGTATGGGCAGTGCGGTGTTGGAGTTTATGGCAGATCACGAATACACTCCCGAAATACGACGCATAGGTATACAAGATCATTTCGTAGAACATGGAACAGTTGCACAGTTGTATGCACTCTGCGGATTGGATGAAGAAGGAATAGTGAAGGAGTTAGAGAAGGGAGAAGTAGAAAAAATGAAAAAGTGGGAGAAAGATGACAAAGAAAGAAGCTATCAAGCTGTTTGAAGAGAAAAAGGTACGTGCCATGATGGAATATAAAGTAAGTGCTGGAAATAAATTAAAACGCAGATTAACGCAAATTTTCGCAGACGGTAAGGCTACGCTATATTTGAGAAAAGATATTCTTTGCGTTAATCTGAGTTAATCTGAGTTTCAAGACTTGTTTAATACTTAGAACAAAAAAACAGCAATAAGTAGAAATGAAAATAATCATAGCCGGTGCCGGTAATGTAGGCACACACCTCGCCAAATTATTATCCCGCGAGAAGCAGGATATCATATTGATGGACGACGACGAAGAGAAACTCAGCGCGTTGAGTAATAACTTTGACCTCATGACTGTCACCGCCTCCCCTTCTTCCATCTCGGGACTGAAAGAGGTAGGAGTAAAGGAAGCCGATCTGTTTGTAGCTGTCACCCCGGACGAGAGCCGGAACATGACAGCCTGTATGCTGGCTCATAACCTGGGAGCGCTGAAAACAGTAGCCCGCATTGATAACTACGAATACTTGTTGCCCAAAAACAAAGAGTTTTTCAAGAAACTGGGCGTAGACTCATTGATTTACCCCGAAATGCTGGCAGCCAAAGAAATAGTATCATCTATGAGAATGAGCTGGGTGCGCCAGTGGTGGGAGTTCTGTGGCGGAGCGCTCATCTTGATCGGTGCCAAGATGCGTGAAAAGGCCGAAATTCTGAATATACCGCTTCATCAGTTGGGTGGCCCCACAATTCCTTATCACGTGGTTGCCATCAAACGAGGTACGGATACAATCATCCCCCGGGGAGATGATGTTATTAAACTGAATGACATCGTCTATTTCACTACTACCCGTAAATACATTCCCTACATACGTAAGATAGCGGGTAAGGAAGATTACGCCGATGTGCGTAATGTAATGATTATGGGTGGAAGCCGTATTGCCGTACGTACAGCCCAATATGTGCCGGATTACATGCAAGTGAAAATCGTAGATAATGATATCAGTCGTTGTAACCGACTCACAGAATTGCTGGACGACCGTACCATGATTATCAACGGAGACGGACGCGACATGGATCTGCTTATCGAAGAAGGATTAAAAAACACAGAGGCTTTCGTAGCACTGACCGGAAATTCGGAAACGAATATTCTGGCTTGTCTGGCAGCTAAACGTATGGGTGTTGACAAAACAGTAGCAGAGGTAGAGAACATCGACTATATCGGTATGGCAGAGAGCCTGGATATCGGTACAGTCATCAATAAAAAGATGATTGCCGCCAGCCATATCTATCAAATGATGCTGGACGCAGATGTCAGTAATGTAAAATGCCTTACATTTGCCAACGCAGATGTAGCTGAATTTACAGTTAAAGCTGGTTCTAAAATAACCAAACATCTCATCAAAGATTTAGGATTGCCCAAAGGAACCACCATTGGAGGTATGATCCGTAACGGGGAAGGTATATTAGTGACCGGTGACACACAAGTAAATGCAGGAGATCACGTAGTGGTGTTCTGCTTGAGTATGATGATAAAGAAAATCGAGAAATACTTTAATTAATGGACAGTTGACAATTGACAATTGACAGTTACTATGCAGGATGATAACGCAGTCAACTATTAATTGTCAACTGTCAATTGTCAACTGTCAACTAAAGAAATGATTAATTCAAAAATGATATATCGCATCATAGGGTTTCTGTTATTAATAGAGACTGCTATGTTGTTGTGCTGCGGAGGAGTGTCATTGCTCTATCGGGAAGACGATCTGCCAAGCTTCCTGCAATCGGCAGGTATTACGGCATGTGTAGGATTTCTGTTGCTTCTTATCGGACGGGGAGCAGAAAAACGTCTGGGACGTCGTGACGGATATGTCATTGTCAGTGTAGCCTGGGTAGCTTTTTCACTTTTCGGCATGTTGCCATTTTATCTGAGTAGCTATATACCCTCTGTTACAAATGCTTTCTTTGAAACGATGTCCGGTTTCAGCAGCACAGGAGCAACCATACTGAATGACATCGAGCGCCTGCCACACGGACTTCTTTTCTGGCGCAGCATGACGCAGTGGATCGGAGGATTGGGAATCGTATTTTTTACAATCGCCGTACTTCCCATTTTCGGAGTAGGCGGTATTCAGGTATTTGCAGCCGAAGCCAGTGGCCCCACACACGATAAGGTACATCCGCGTATTGGTATCACAGCCAAATGGATCTGGAGTATTTATGCCGGACTGACAGGGGCACTTATCATTTTGCTGATGCTGGGAGGTATGGATGTGTTCGACAGTATTTGCCATGCATTTGCTACTACGGGAACAGGCGGTTTCTCCACCAAACAAGCCAGCATTGAATATTATCATTCTCCTTATATAGAATATGTAATCTCTATATTCATGTTTGTATCGGGGATAAACTTCACCTTATTATTATTGTTTGTCAACGGTAAATTCAGGAAGTTTATTCATGATGCCGAATTAAAATGGTATCTCTGGTCGGTCATAGGCTTTACCGCTTTCATCGCAATAGTACTTTATTATAATAGTTCAATGGGAGTTGAAGAGGCTTTTCGTAAGTCGCTTTTTCAGGTAGCCTCCCTGCACACTTCTACCGGCTTTGCAACAGCAGACTATATGACATGGCCTTCTGTGCTGTGGGGTACACTAACCGTTATTATGATTATAGGAGCTTGTGCAGGAAGTACTACAGGAGGAATGAAATGCATCCGTTTATTGATATTGGCTAAGATATCCAGAAATGAATTCAAACATATTACACATCCCAATGCAGTGCTTCCGGTGCGTGTAAACAAACAGGTAATATCACCTTCCATACGCTCCACGGTACTGGCATTTTCTTTCTTGTATGCAGTGCTGATTGTTGTCGGTACTCTGGCAATGATGGGCATGGGAGTAGGTTTATTAGAGTCATTGGGATGTACTATATCGAGTCTGGGAAACATGGGGCCGGGCCTCGGTCTGTGTGGCCCTGCTTATTCGTGGAATGAACTGCCCGACATGGGAAAATGGTTAATGTCATTTTTTATGTTACTTGGACGACTCGAATTGTTCACCGTATTATTATTGTTTAGTTCGGATTTTTGGAAAAAGAATTAGAACCTGTTCATATCAGTGAACCAACGTCGCGCTATGTTCTCATGGTACACGAATAAAACGGATAACAACAGAGTTTTTTATTTATTGGTTATCAAAGAGAAAGAATATCTTATCTGTTATCATCCATTTATTCATCTTATCCGTGTGCCATAGAAATTTGTAGTGAGTTAAAAAAACCTTTTTTGTCATGCGGAGATTGCAAAAAGAATGAATTTAAATCCTATATTTGCAGCCGTTTAAGGAAGAAACATGAAACAAAGCTTAAAATATGGTATATTTTTAATATTTGCTTTGCTACTCCATTCAGCTATGATGGATGTAACAAAGGAGATTGCTATACCTGATATTCACAGCTACGAAGAATGTTCCATTTCACAGGCGCGCCCCGTGCGAAATGCTATTGAAAAAATTTATCATTTCTATTCTGTACTTTCCTGCGAAATGGGTTATAGCGACCTTTCACACGTGCCTACCGATAAAAATTTTATCAGGCTGACTGTACGCCAGTGTGAATACAAAGGTCTTATTCCTCCCGATTGTATCTATTCATCGCATCAATATACGCACAATCCTGCAGACCCGATAGTGTTCTACATATACGGGCAGAGGAAAATCTTAATTTAGTTTTACCTCCGGATTACACAGGTACGCAATGTCATTGTGCAATGTATTCTATTTCACTTATCTGTGTCAGTCTGCGTAATCTACGGTGAATTTCACCTTCCGTTTAGTTTCAGAAAAACGTTTCTCAATCTAAATATATACTTGGATTATGAATTTTACATTGTTAGTTGTTGTTTTGCTAACGGCAATTGCATTTGTCGGCGTGGTTATAGCTCTATCAAGAGCCATATCTCCACGGTCATATAATGCACAAAAGTTCGAAGCTTATGAATGTGGTATTCCTACACGTGGAAAATCATGGATGCAATTCCGTGTGGGTTACTACCTGTTTGCTATCCTGTTTCTGATGTTCGACGTAGAAACAGTATTCCTCTTTCCATGGGCTGTAGTAGTACGCGACATGGGCGTACAGGCACTCGTAAGCGTCATCTTCTTTTTAGTAATATTAGTGCTGGGACTTGCTTATGCCTGGCGGAAAGGAGCTTTGGAATGGAAATAACCAAAAAACCAAAAATAAAATCTATCCCGTATGAGGAATTTATCGACAACGAATCGTTGGAGAAGCTGGTTCAGGAACTCAATGCAGGCGGAGCAAACGTCTTCGTGGGAGTGTTGGACGACCTCATCAACTGGGGACGCAGCAACTCGCTGTGGCCACTTACTTTCGCAACCAGTTGTTGTGGTATCGAATTCATGGCACTGGGTGCCGCGCGTTATGACATGGCCCGTTTCGGGTTTGAAGTAGCCCGTGCCAGTCCGCGTCAGGCAGATATGATCATGGTATGTGGTACTATCACAAACAAAATGGCACCGGTACTGAAACGTCTGTACGATCAGATGGCAGATCCGAAATACGTGATTGCCGTAGGTGGATGTGCCGTTAGCGGCGGACCATTTAAGAAGTCTTATCATGTACTGAACGGAGTTGACAAAATCTTACCGGTAGATGTGTATATTCCCGGATGTCCGCCCCGCCCTGAAGCTTTTTATTATGGCATGATGCAGTTGCAGCGCAAGGTGAAGATTGAAAAATTCTTCGGCGGAACAAATAGAAAGGAAAAGAGAAACAGTGAGTAGTGGTTAATGATTAGTGATTAGTACCATGCGGCGTATATTCATTCACTAATCACTACTCACTTATCATTAATCACTTATCACTAATCACTAATATAGTATGCAAGAAATTAAATATATTGAACCCGCAGCGTTGCGTAAAGAAATGACACGCTTGCGAAACGAACGGAAAATGGATTTCCTCGAGAGCCTCACCGGTATGGACTGGGGAGAGCCTAATGAAGGTGATGCATCGGACGCAATCCGTGGATTGGGAGTGGTCTACCATCTGGAATCTACAACAACCGGAGAACGCATCACTATAAAAACATCTACTCTCAACCGGGAAAATCCGGAAATTCCTTCTGTATGTGATCTTTGGAAAGCAGCAGAGATGAATGAACGTGAGGTGTACGATTTCTTTGGTATTGTCTTTTCAGGTCATCCAGACATGAGACGTCTTTTCCTGCGTAATGACTGGATAGGCTATCCGTTACGCAAGGATAATGATCCGGAAAAGGACAATCCGCTCTGCATGACAAACGAGGACACCATTGATACTACAACAGAAATAGAACTAAACCCGGACGGAACGATTAAAAACAAAGAAACCATTCTCTTTGGAGACGAAGAGTATGTAGTAAACATCGGCCCACAGCACCCGGCAACACATGGTGTACTCCGTTTTCGCGTATCACTGGAAGGTGAAATTATCCACAAGATAGATGCCAACTGTGGTTACATCCACCGGGGTATCGAAAAAATGAACGAAAGCCTCACCTATCCGCAGACACTGGCGTTAACGGATCGTCTCGACTATTTAGGAGCACATCAGAACCGACATGCCCTGTGTATGTGTATTGAGAAGGCAATGGGGATCGAAGTAAGTGATCGTGTGAAATACATCCGCACCATTATGGACGAATTGCAACGCATTGACTCTCACTTGTTGTTTTACGCCTGCCTATGTATGGACCTGGGGGCACTGACTGCTTTCTTCTACGGTTTTCGCGACAGAGAAAAGATACTGGATATTTTTGAGGAGACCTGTGGCGGCCGACTAATTATGAACTACAACACCATTGGTGGTGTACAGGCCGATCTGCATCCGAATTTCGTAAAACGGGTAAAAGAATTCATTCCTTATATGAGAGGGATCATTCACGAATATCATGACGTATTTACAGGCAATATAATCGCTCAAAGCCGCTTGAAAGGTGTAGGTGTATTGAGTCGCGAAGATGCAATTTCATTTGGTGCTACCGGTGGTACGGGACGTGCCAGCGGATGGGCTTGTGATGTTCGTAAACGTATCCCTTACGGAGTATATGACAAAGTAGATTTCAAAGAAATTGTCTATACGGAAGGCGATTCTTTTGCCCGCTACATGGTACGTATGGATGAGATCATGGAAAGTCTTAACATCATAGAGCAATTGATTGACAACATCCCCGAAGGTCCTTTCCAGGAGAAGATGAAACCAATCATCCGTGTCCCCGAAGGTTCATACTATGCTGCTGTAGAGGGGAGCCGTGGTGAGTTCGGTGTTTATCTTGAAAGCCGGGGAGACAAAACTCCTTACCGTCTGCACTATCGCTCAACAGGATTGCCATTGGTAAGTGTAGTCGATACCATCTGCCGTGGAGCAAAGATAGCCGACCTGATTGCTATCGGAGGAACATTGGATTATGTGGTACCGGATATTGACAGATAAAGAAATTTACGATTGGACGATTTACAATTTACGATTTGGCTGTGCAAAAACGGGAAGAGTAAATGGTAAATGGAAAAATCGTAAACAAAGAGTGTTTTAAATCGTAAATCGTAAATCGTCAAATTGTAACTATAAATATGTTTGACTTTAGTATTGTAACAAACTGGATACACCAAATGCTGACTTCTGTCATGTCGGAAGGGTGGGCTGTATTCATCGAATGTGTGGCAATAGGGGTATGCATCATACTGATGTATGCGGTATTGGCCATTGTACTTATATATATGGAACGCAAGGTGTGCGGATTCTTCCAATGCCGTCTTGGTCCGATGCGTGTAGGTCCCTGGGGCTCTATACAAGTAATATGCGACGTGTTGAAAATGCTCACCAAAGAAATTTTCAATCCGAAAGGAGCAGACCAGTTTCTCTATAATCTGGCTCCGTTCATGGTGATTATCGCCTCTTTCCTCACCTTTGCATGTTTACCTATCAATAAAGGTATGGAGGTACTCAACTTTAATGTGGGCGTATTCTTCCTGTTGGCAGCTTCAAGTGTAGGCGTGGTAGGTATCCTGCTTGCCGGATGGGGCTCCAACAATAAATTCTCTCTTATCGGAGCAATGCGTAGCGGTGCACAAATCATCAGTTACGAACTCTCCGTAGGATTGAGCATCCTGACAATGGTAGTACTGATGGGTACAATGCAATTCTCTGAAATAGTAGAAAGCCAGGCCAATGGCTGGTTCATTTTCAAAGGACACATTCCGGCAGTAATTGCATTTATCATCTATCTGATTGCCGGTAATGCCGAATGTAACCGTGGTCCATTTGACCTTCCCGAAGCGGAAAGTGAATTGACGGCTGGTTATCATACAGAATATTCGGGTATGCACTTCGGATTCTTCTATCTGGCAGAATACCTGAATCTCTTTATCGTATCGGCTGTAGCTGCTACTATCTTCCTCGGAGGATGGATGCCGTTGCACATTTCAGGACTGGACGGATTTAATGCAGTAATGGATTATATACCGGGATTTATCTGGTTTTTCGCAAAGGCATTCTTTGTAGTATTCCTACTGATGTGGGTGAAATGGACTTTCCCGCGTCTGCGTATCGACCAGATTCTGGCATTGGAATGGAAATACCTGGTACCTATCTCATTATTGAACCTGCTACTAATGGTATTAATCGTAGTCTTTGGCCTCCACTTCTAGTGCTTCCCGCACGGGGAGGTGCGCCAAGCGATAAGAGCAATAAGTTAAATAAGAACTATAGAAGAATGAAAAAAGAAGAATATACATATTTAGGAGGTCTGTTTAATGGTATCGGCACGCTGCTGACCGGTATGAAGACCACTATGAAGGTGTACTTCCGCAAGAAGATTACAGAGCAATATCCGGAAAACCGGAAGGAGCTGAAGATGTTCGACCGTTTTCGCGGCACACTGAATATGCCACATAACGAAAACAATGAACATCATTGTATAGCCTGCGGATTGTGTCAGAACGCCTGCCCGAACGATACGATAAGTATCACTACCGAAACAATCGAAACAGCAGAGGGCAAAAAGAAAAAAATACTTGCCAAATACGAATACGACCTCGGTGCATGCATGTTTTGCCAGCTTTGTGTAAACGCTTGTCCACATGATGCTATTACGTTCGACCAGAACTTTGAACATGCCGTATTTGATCGTTCGAAGCTTGTCCTACAGCTAAATCACGAAGGCAGTAAAGTAATAAGTAAATAACGATTAACGTTTAGTAATTAGTGATTAGCAAGTTGCGGTATCTTCTCACTTCCTTATTAATCACTTATCACTGAACACTAAACACTAAATTCATGGAATTTACACTTGAAACAGTAGTATTCTACTTTCTGGCCGTATTCATCTCAGTGATGTGTATCATGACGGTGACAACACAACGCATCGTGCGTTCGGCCACTTACCTGCTTTTCGTACTATTTGGTACGGCAGGTATCTATTTTCTGCTGGGATACACATTCCTGGCTTCGGTGCAGATAATGGTTTATGCCGGCGGTATTGTGGTACTCTATGTATTCTCCATCCTGCTAACCAGTGGAGAAGGCGACCGTGCCGAAAAGCTGAAACGAAGTAAACTCGTAGCCGGATTGGGGACAACAGTAGTAGGAGCAATCATTGTGCTGTTTATTACACTTAGCCACCGCTTTGTATCTGTAGGCAATCCTGAACCTGTAGAGATAACAATCAAAACAATAGGACATGCATTGCTATCAGGAGACAAGTACGGATATATTCTACCATTCGAAGCAGTCAGTATCCTATTATTGGCCTGCATCGTGGGTGGATTGTTAATTGCACGTAAAAGATAAAAAGATTGACGATTGGACGATTGACGATTAGACAATTGAAGTAAGCCCTTCATAGCCTCGTAAATCAGAGGTAGTTTCAATCGTAAATAGTAAATCGTAAATCAAAGTAATCTCAATCGTAAATAGTAAATCGTAAAATCGTAAATAGATATGATGATACACATGGAATATTATCTGGTGGTTTCAACCATCATGATGTTTGCAGGAATTTACGGATTCTTTACACGCCGCAACACGTTGGCTATACTGATATCCGTAGAACTAATGCTGAATGCAACAGATATCAACTTCGCTGTATTCAACCGTTTCCTTTTTCCGGATGGTCTGGAAGGATATTTCTTCGCACTGTTCTCTATTGCTATCTCAGCCGCAGAAACAGCAGTCGCTATCGCGATCATGATCAATATCTACCGTAATATCCGAAGTATCCAGGTGAAGAAACTGGATGATATGAAATGGTAAGAGGGAGAACTTTTAATTTTTAATCTTCAATTTTTAATTTAATCAAATGGAATATACAATATTAATACTTCTCCTGCCTTTCCTCTCTTTCCTGTTATTAGGAATCGGAGGTAAATGGATGACACATCGCACAGCGGGTATCATTGGCACTACTGTGCTGGGAGTGGTAGCTGTGCTGTCATACGTCACTGCAGTGCAATACTTCTCGGCTCCACGCCTGGAAGATGGTACGTTTGCTACATGGATACCTTATAACGTTGAATGGCTTCCTTTCACAGAAACACTGACATTCAATCTGGGAATTTTGCTCGATCCTATTTCAGTAATGATGCTCATTGTCATCTCTACTGTATCACTGATGGTACACATCTACTCCTTCGGCTACATGAAAGGAGAAAAAGGATTCCAGCGTTATTATGCCTTTCTGAGCCTGTTTACCATGTCAATGCTGGGTCTGGTAGTAGCTACCAACATTTTCCAGATGTATCTGTTCTGGGAGCTGGTAGGTGTTTCTTCTTATCTGCTCATAGGTTTCTACTATACCAAACCAGCAGCTATTGCAGCAAGTAAAAAAGCATTTATCGTTACCCGCTTTGCCGATCTGGGCTTCCTGATTGGTATCCTTATCTACGGATATTATGGAGGTACATTCGGTTTCACTCCCGACACGGTTTCACTGATCAGCGGAGGAGCTTCCATGCTGCCTTTAGCACTGGGACTGATGTTTGTGGGTGGTGCCGGTAAGAGTGCCATGTTCCCGTTACATATCTGGTTGCCGGATGCGATGGAAGGCCCAACACCTGTATCCGCCCTGATTCACGCTGCAACCATGGTGGTAGCCGGAGTATATCTGGTGGCACGTATGTTCCCATTATTCATTGCCTATGCACCGGATGTATTGCACTGGATAGCTTACGTAGGTGCATTCACTGCATTTTATGCAGCGAGCGTAGCTTGTGTGCAGAGCGACATCAAGCGCGTACTTGCTTTTTCTACTATCTCACAGATAGGATTTATGATTGTTGCCCTCGGAGTTTGTACTTCTGCCGATCCGCATCATGGAGGGCTGGGTTACATGGCTTCTATGTTCCACCTGTTCACACATGCTATGTTTAAAGCATTGCTGTTCCTCGGTGCAGGTAGCATTATCCATGCGGTACATTCCAACGAAATGTCGGCTATGGGCGGATTGCGCAAATATATGCCTGTGACGCATATCACATTCCTGATTGCATGTCTGGCCATTGCCGGTATCCCTCCTTTCTCCGGTTTCTTCTCTAAAGATGAGATTCTGGCAGCCTGCTTCGCTTTCAGCCCGGTTATGGGTTGGATTATGACTGTGATTGCGGCAATGACAGCGTTTTACATGTTCCGCCTTTACTACGGTATTTTCTGGGGCGGCGAGGCGCCGAACCGGGTTTCGTCAAGCGATGATAGCCACCACACTCCACATGGAACCGGAGGAGTTCACCCTCATGAGAGTCCGTTGGCTATGACTATCCCTTTGATATTCCTGGCACTTGTCACCTGTGGAGCAGGATTCATTCCTTTCGGACATTTTATCTCGTCCAACGGGGAATCCTATACCATCCATCTGGATTGGACGGTGGCAGGAACAAGTATTGTTGTTGCCCTTTTGTCTATCGCACTTGCCACATTTATGTACAAAGGCAAGAGCCAGCCGCTTGCCGACAGTTTACAACACCGCTTTTCCGGTCTGTGGACAGCTGCTTATCATCGCTTCTACATTGATGATGTGTATCAGTTCGTCACTCACCGGATTATTTTCCGTTGCATCAGCAAACCCATTGCCTGGTTTGACCGTCATGTGATAGATGGTACATTCAATTTCATCGCCTGGGCTGCCAATGCAGCAAGTGATTCGATCCGTGGCTTACAAAGTGGTCAGGTACAACAGTATGCTTACGTATTCCTTTGTGGAGCACTTGCACTTATCCTGTTGCTTATTCTCTGAGAGTAATTTCAATCGTAAATAGTAAATCGTTAAATTGTAAATATAAAGATGAATTTCTTATCAATTTTCGTACTAATTCCCCTTCTGATGCTGTTTGCTCTCTGGCTCAGCCGTAGCATCGCGCAGATACGCACGGTAATGGTAGTCGGCTCTTCGGCACTGTTGATTTCGGCCATTGCGTTAACAGTAGGGTATTTGCAGGCACGCGCCGGTGGAGATACCTCCGAGATGCTTTTCCGGGCCGACACAGTCTGGTATGCGCCCCTTCACATAGCTTATTCCGTGGGTGTCGATGGTATCTCCGTAGCTATGTTGCTACTTTCGGCTGTCATCGTATTTACCGGTACATTCGCCTCCTGGCGTTTGCAGCCACTTACCAAAGAATACTTTCTGTGGTTCACCTTGTTGTCTATGGGTGTATTCGGGTTCTTTATCTCAATAGACCTGTTCACAATGTTCATGTTCTATGAAATAGCACTTATTCCGATGTACCTGCTTATTGGTGTATGGGGATCGGGACGCAAAGAATATGCAGCCATGAAGCTGACGCTGATGCTGATGGGCGGTTCTGCCTTTCTGTTGATAGGTATTTTAGGCATCTTCTTCGGATCAGGTGGAACAACAATGAATATCCTTGAGATAGCACAGTTACACAATATCCCCTTCTCACAACAATGTATCTGGTTCCCGCTTACGTTCCTCGGATTTGGTGTACTGGGAGCTCTTTTCCCGTTCCATACATGGAGTCCCGACGGTCATGCTTCGGCACCGACAGCTGTATCTATGCTCCACGCTGGAGTTTTGATGAAACTGGGAGGTTACGGTTGTTTCCGTATTGCCATGTATCTGATGCCGGAAGCTGCCAACGAACTAAGCTGGATATTCCTGATTCTGACGGGTATCTCTGTTGTGTATGGTGCATTCTCAGCTTGTGTTCAGACAGACCTGAAATACATCAATGCCTACTCTTCCGTAAGCCACTGCGGCCTGGTGCTTTTCGCTATCCTGATGATGAATCAGACAGCCTGCACAGGTGCTGTACTCCAGATGCTTTCACACGGATTGATGACAGCCCTGTTCTTTGCTCTTATCGGTATGATTTACGGACGTACCCACACACGTGACGTCCGCGAGTTGAGCGGGTTAATGAAAGTAATGCCGTTTCTTTCGGTATGTTATGTTATTGCCGGTCTTGCCAATCTGGGACTCCCGGGGCTAAGTGGCTTCGTGGCCGAGATGACTATCTTTGTTGGCTCTTTCCAAAATGCCGGTGTATTCTATCGCACCATGACAATCATTGCTTGTACAAGTATTGTTATCACGGCAGTATACATTCTGCGTCTCGTAGGTAAAATACTCTACGGAACCTGTACCAACAAACATCATCTGGCGTTGACAGATGCTACCTGGGATGAACGCTTCGCAGTGATCTGCCTCATCATTAGTGTAGCAGGTCTGGGATTGGCTCCGTTCTGGATAAGTGATATGATATCCGGCAGTGTTCTGCCTGTAGTATCCAACTTAATCCCGTGATCTCTCTTTAATTTTTAATTATTAATTTAGATTTGATAGAAATGGATTATTCACAATTTCTATATATGAAAGAGGAGTTATCACTGATAGCAGTTATCCTCATTGTATTCCTGGCCGACTTGTTTATGGATCCGGAAAAGCGAAATACTCCCGGACATGCACGTTTTGCAACTCTGCTTCCTATCGCGTTGCTGATCATTCATACGGTTATCAACCTGGTACCTGCAGCCGATAATGCGGAAGCTTTTGGCGGAATGTATCAATATACGCCGATGCAAACCATCATCAAAGCAGTGCTTAACATCGGCACGATTATCGTATTCTTCATGGCTGCCGAATGGCTGAAGCTGGAAGATACAGCAATCAAACGCGGTGAATTTTATATCATGACACTCTCCACTTTATTAGGTATGTATCTCATGATATCTGCCGGACACTTCCTGATGTTCTTCATCGGCCTGGAAACAGCCAGTATTCCGATGGCAGCACTGGTTGCCTTCGACAAATACCGTCACCACTCTGCCGAGGCTGGTGCCAAATACATTTTGACAGCCTTATTTTCAAGCGCTTTATTGCTGTTTGGCTTATCGATGATTTATGGTACTTGCGGTACTCTTTACTTCAACGACCTGCCTGCACACATTGATGGTAATATGTTGCAGGTAATGGCATTTGTATTCTTCTTTTCCGGTATGGGATTCAAACTCTCTCTGGTTCCTTTCCATCTCTGGACGGCAGACGTATACGAAGGTGCACCGAGTGTGGTAACAGCCTATTTAAGTGTAATCTCGAAAGGTTCGGCGGCCTTCGTACTTCTCACAGTACTGATTAAGGTATTTGCCCCGATGATAGCAGACTGGCAAGAGGTTCTTTACTGGATCACAATTGTATCTATTACAATAGCTAACCTGTTTGCGATCCGCCAGCAGAACCTGAAACGTCTGATGGCATTTTCCAGTATCTCTCAGGCAGGATATATTATGCTGGGTGTGATTGGTGGTACAGCTTCCGGAATGTCTTCACTCGTATACTACGTATTGGTTTACGCAGTAGCCAATTTAGGCGTATTCGCAGTGATTACTATTGTAGCACTCCGCAGCCAAAGATTCACGCTCGAAGACTATGCAGGACTTTATAAAACAAACCCGAAACTGGCATTCATCATGACCTTGTCTCTATTCTCACTGGCAGGCATTCCACCGTTTGCGGGATTCTTCTCTAAATTCTTCATCTTCATGTCAGCATTCCAGGCAGGTTTCCATCTGTTGGTGTTCATAGCGCTGATCAACACTGTAATTTCATTATATTATTACCTGTTGATAGTGAAAGCCATGTACATTACTCCTTCAGACAATCCGGCACCGGCATTCCGAAGTGACAACTGTACAAGAATAGGTTTGGCACTTTGTGTATTGGGTATTTTAGGCTTAGGTATTGCAAGTGTAGTTTACCAGACAATAGATAAGTTCGCATTCGGACTGTAAAGGCCGGATGATCATCTTTCAAAGCAGAATATCAGAAGCCTGAGAAAGTTATCAACATATAACTTCTAAACGCAGATTACACAGATGGTCGCAAATTAAATCTAAGTTTTGCGATAATCTGTGTAATCTGCGTTTTTTAATGCAACCGTCATTCCGTGTAAGTGTAACCATCACTTCGGGGTAAGTGCCGATAGCTTCAAGCTGTCCTTACACTATCGGCAATATAAACCAGAAACAGGAACCTTTACCCGGTTCAGACTCCACTCCTATCTCACCATGCAACTGATCTATAATACTCCGGCAAATAGAAAGCCCCAAACCGGTACCATGAACAAATGAATTCAGCTTCACAAAACGATCAAAAATCTGTACCCGGTATTCTTCTTCTATCCCAATACCGGTATCAGATACATAAAAACGAATTCTGCTATCTTCCAATTGTTCATATCCCACCTTAATAGTCCCTTCCGAAGTAAACTTAGCTGCATTATTCACAAAGTTAGAGATAACCTGGTGCAGACGATTACGATCACTCATAATATAACATTCCGGCAAATGTTTATCAAATACCAGCTTTACTGTTCCGGTGGTCTTTCCTTTCATACTACGTACAATGTCCTCACATAATAAGTTTACATTCACCTCTGTAATGGTAAATTCAAAAGTACCAGCTTCTATCTTCGACAAATCAAGGATATCCGAAATCAACTGCAACAATAATTCATTGTTCTCTTCAACAATACCTATGTACTGTTTACGTTCTTCCACATCCTCAGTCTCTACCAGTAATCCGGAGAAACCCACAATAGCATTCAGCGGAGTACGTATTTCATGGCTCATATTGGCAAGGAAAGCACTTTTCAAATGGTCAGCTTCTTCTGCCTTTTCTTTGGCATCAATCAATTTGACCTCAATCTCTTTCATTTCCGTGATATCGTAATTGATACCTATTATCTCTATCAATCCTTCTTCGGGAGCATAATGAGACATCATAATGTTCATACGCACCCAATTCCATTCAGAAAACTCCGGAGCTTTAGAATCCAACATTTCTTCTGCTGTCTTATGCACGCGGACTTCACTACGAAAACTTTTACTGCGTCCTTCTATTACCTCCTGATAGAAATTAAGAATCTGCTTTCTATCATCCGGATGTATTTTACTATATACGCCCACAATGTCTGTCAAGGGAGTATCTTCTTCCTCTCCCATATTCTTAAACCACTGCTTTATAGCATACCCTTGCTTATCAAGAAGATTAAGCTTCGCATAGCCCACTTTTGCATAGTCAGAAATCAAAAGGAAGAAGTTTTCAAAGTCCTGTATCTTTTTAATAGCATCCAGTTGCTCGGTATTATCCATATTCAAGAATATATACCCGAGAAACTTACCATCCTTGCCAAAGAACTTACTGACCTTGGTATAGAGAGCTATATATCCTTTTCTTTCAGATTCATAATATTCTCGTATGCTGGTAAACGTATAATTCATACGAAAATCCAGCTTTTCTTCACTGCGCATCCTTTCTCTGATTTCATCCGATATATTCGGATTATCAAATACATTAACGCCCAATACATCTGCTTTGTCACGAACTCCGAATATTTCCATGTCTTTATTGTTAATATCAATCATGAAACCATTCTGATCATAGATTTCTATACCAACAGGTATATTAGCAAAAACTATACTCAAGAGTTTTTCACTACGATCCAGTGCCTTGTGTGCCTGTTCAGTCTCTGTTATATCAACAAAAAGTGCCACTATCTCATCTTTTTCTGGAGAATAAACAATACAACGGCTATTTTTACCGGACACAGGAAAAGAGACCTCTAATTCTTTATAACCGTTCCCATCTATAATATCAGCAATGTAGTTCAACTTATGCTGATAGTTGGTATGCAGTTCACTGGCATATTTTCCTATATAATCAGTGTTCGGAATCCCCATCAGATCAGTACACATCTGATTCGTATCAGTGACCAGATAATCTACCGGTTTACCGTCAACACCACGCACAATACTTATATGAATATATCCGATAGGCATATAATGAAACAAATTATGCATGAAAGCCTGCTCGTGTTTAGCCTCATCCCGTGCATTACGCAGTTCGGTACAAATACTAATTATATTGGCCAATGAAGAGAGCCACTGGCAATCGTCATTGCTCCACACGCGAATACGCTTGACTAAGTCTATCCCCAGATATCCACGTATTCTTTCACCAGATTTAAGAGGAACAACCAGTAATGATTTAATATTCTGCCGGCTAAGAATATCAAATTCAGCCGGAGCTTCTTCCTTCAGGTCTTCAACAGAATTAAGGACAATTGGCTGCCCGGAAAGAATTCTCTCCGTCCACCATGGAAGTTGCTGAGCCGGGATATTCTGCAAAATATCAATTTCCGGTTTTACTCCTTCTGCCAGGACCTCAAAAATGCAACTATGATGTTTACACTCCTCGTCGTACTCAAAGATATAGGCACGATCTCCCTGGAAAAACTGAAGTATATCATTCAATATATTATTGATACCAGGCGTAGCATCTGTTTCCTGAATAAAATAATAGAGTGACTGAGATATAGAGTTTTGCCTGGCCAGTTGCTCATTAGTACGTATGGCAAGTCGTACCGCCAAGTCTTTTTCTGCCCCTTCTACCTGACGAATATAACCAAAGGCAATTAACTCACCAGTCTCATTCATTTTCTTAGAACCCAGATGTGAATGAATCCAGATTTCCTTTCCATCAATAAGAAAAGGATAGGTCTGATCATATGCATCAATATACGACAAAGAGATAAACTCACGTTTCGTGCGTTCATAATAATCCTGCCGGATCAGACGAGAAAACGAATTAAAACTTATTTCATCGTTTTCCAGTTTAAGTAAATCGCAAATATACTCAGAACAACGAAAAGTTCTGGTAGTAAAATTGGCCTCCCACCAGCCTATTTGTGCTAAAAAAGTAAGCTCACGCAAACGGTCGTAATCGTCGCATTGAAAGTTTGTAGAAACGGGCATATTATACAATTATCTATATCCGGCAAAAGTAATTAATTAATTATATATTATAGCACTAAAAGTATTTTTTTGCATACAACATTCTCGTATATCGAAAAACCCATAAAGACACCTGATTGTAACAGAAGTGCAAACCAATTGTATTTCAAGTGTATTACCCATGTAATCCCTTCTCCGCAACTTTGCAACGTCAAAAGAAATACATCAATTAATGAATATGAAACAAGCATTTAGAACAACAATTTCGTTCTTCTTTTTACTCACCGTACTGGCTTTTGCAGCACAAGCAGGTAACATTCACGGTACAATCACAGACCGAACTACAAACGAGCCACTGACCGGAGCAACCATACAACTTTCAGGGACCACACTCGGAACTGTTGCCGACATAGACGGCAAATACCAATTCAACAATCTCAAGAGTGGTGTATATACACTCGAAATAAGATATATAGGTTATAAAGACATCATACAGAAAGAGATAAAGGTCACCCATGCACCACTCATACTTAATTTTGAGATGGAGTCTGATGCACAGACGTTGAATGACGTCACCGTTGTGGCACGCATGAAAAGAAATACCGATGTAGCAATGATGACCGACCAACGCCGAAGCCTGGTAGTACAAAGCGGAGTATCGGCCCAGCAAATCAGTAAAACACAAGACAAAGACGCTTCGGAAGTTATCAAGCGGGTACCGGGTGTATCCATTATCGATGAGAAGTTTGTTATGGTACGCGGACTCTCGCAGAGATATAATAATGTATGGATAAACGGAGGGGCTGTGCCCAGTTCGGAAGCCGATTCACGTGCTTTCTCATTCGACATTATTCCCAGTTCACAACTTGACAACATGGTGATCGTGAAAAGTCCTGCACCGGAATATCCCTCGGACTTCACAGGAGGTTTTATTCTGATCAATACCAAAGATATGCCAAGTGAAAACAGCTTTAACCTCTCTGTGGGTGCGGCAGTAAATGACAATACCCATTTCAGGGATTTCTACTATAATAAGGGAAGCAAAACCGATCTGCTTGGTTTCGACAACGGGCTACGTTCACTACAAGGAGGTATCGACAAAATAATGAATACTTTCGATGGTAAGGCCGTGGACCTGATGAATAACGGATTGAACAATGACTGGACCGTAAAAAGCAAAAAGCCCCTGCCCGATTTGAAACTAAATACTTCCTACAGCCACATCTGGGATACGGAAAGCGGACGTAAATACGGTCTATTGGTTACACTGAACTATAGTAACACCTATAAAACTTACAAGGATATGGAGAATTCCCTGTTCGGAGCTTATGACGTAACTCACGACCACTCAGTATATCTACGCAGAAGTATAGACAACCAATACAATAACGATGTGCGCCTCGGAGCCATGGCAAATCTTACTTTCCAACCCAAAGACAGCCGTCATCATTTTGAATTCAAGAACATTTTCAACCAGCTTGGCAAGAGTCGGTACACCACCCGCGAAGGTATAGATGCACAAAGCAATAATGAACGGAGCATGGAATATTACTACTCCAGCCGGACTACCTACAATGGGCAATTCACCGGGAAACATACCTTTGACAACGGCAAACTGGATTGGAGTACCGGATATGCATACGCCAACCGTAATATGCCCGACCGTCGCCGCATCCTGTTGAATGATGAACTTGAAAAGGACAGGATAGGGCTAACCAGTGGTTCGGACATCAGCCGTGAGTTCTACAAGCTGGACGAACACATTGCTTCGGCCAACATTAACTATCAGCACGAATATTCTTTCGGTACATTCAATCCGACACTGAAAGCCGGTGCTTACAGCGAATACCGCACACGTGAGTTTACCACCCGCCGCTTCTATTATAACTGGAATCAGGCAAGCAACACACTTCCGGCTGACTTTCGCTATATGGATATGATAAATACCGTATTACGTCCGGAGAATTATGGTTTAGACAAACTTCACCTCTTTGAAGAACCCAACAAGCTGAACGATTACAGTGGAAATAATATCCTGGCAGCCGGATACATAGGGGCTAATCTGCCTTTGGGAGCTTTCAATATCTACGCGGGAGTACGTTATGAGTACAATCAAATGGAATTGATCAGCAATACCCGCTCTACAGCCAAAAGCCCCCAAAGCAAATACTATACCAATAATGACCTGTTCCCCTCTCTGAACATCAGCTATGAGCTAACGGAAAAGCAACAATTGCGTCTGGCTTACGGAAAGTCTGTCAACCGTGCCGAATTCCGTGAAGTTTCCAGTTCCGTATATTATGACTTCGATCTGGCAAGTCCGGTAGAAGGAAACCCGGACTTAAAATCTGCGTATATTCAGAATATAGACTTCCGTTATGAGTATTATCCTTCCGGCGGAGAGGTGATCTCAGTAGCACTTTTCTACAAGAACTTCCAGAATCCGATAGAGTGGACTTACACCGTAAACGGAGGAACAGACCTCACCTATTCTTATAAGAATGCCAAAGCAGCCAACAACTATGGTATCGAACTTGATATCCGTAAGAACCTCGGCTTTATCGGCCTGAAAGATTTAAGCTGGACTTTCAACGGAGCATGGATCAAGAGTAAAGTAGAATTCGACAAGAACAGCATTGAGCTTGACCGCCCCATGCAGGGACAATCTCCTTACCTCATCAATACAGGCCTTTTCTATCAGAATGAAAAGCTGGGACTGAATGCTGCCGTACTTTACAACCGCATCGGAAAACGCATCATCGGAGTAGGCCGGAGTGTAGGAAGTGCCGGGAGTGAAAACACCAACAACTTACCCAATTCCTACGAGATGCCACGCAACACGATAGACCTTTCTCTAAGTAAGAAGTTCGGCCGCTGGGAAGTGAAAGCCGGTGTACGCGATCTGCTTGCCGAAAAAGTTTACTTCAAACAGGTCTCGGAGGTACGCAAAGGTGACGTGAAGTCCGAACACGAAGAAATCACCCGCGCTTATCAGCCCGGAAGAAATATTAATCTGAGTATTAGTTTTAATCTATAATTCATCACTTAAACAAAGAATGACAATGAAAAAGAGTATGTTTGCAGCCCTTTGCCTCTCATCTATATTGGCACTTGGCACCATAACAAGTTGTAGCGATAACGAAAGTGCTCCTTCTTACTTTATCGATCCGAATGAAGACACCAACATTAAAGATCTGGAAGTACTCTTCGGCAATAATGAGGGTGCACAACAATGGGAAGTGAAACAGAACGTACACATCACCAAAGGTACGTATCTCATGAAAGGCTGGTGTTACATCACTGACGGAGTAACGGTAACCATTGACCCGGGTACGGTAATCCGTGGCGACAAGAGTACAAAAGCCGCTTTGATTGTAGAGCGTGGTGGTAAACTGATTGCCGAAGGTACAGCCCAAGAACCGATTGTAATGACTTCCATGATGAAAAAAGGTCTCCGTCGCCCAGGTGACTGGGGTGGACTCATCATTTGCGGAAAAGCAAATAACAATCAGAAAGAGCAGCAAATAGAAGGTGGCCCCAGAACCAAACATGGAGGCAATGACGATAACGATAACTCCGGTATCTTCAAATATATCCGTGTAGAGTTTGCCGGTTTCCCTTTTGAAAAGGATAAGGAAATCAACGGTATCACTTTCGGTTCGGTAGGTAAAGGTACGGTAGTAGACCACCTGCAGGTTTCCTATTCTAATGACGATTCTTTTGAATGGTTCGGCGGAAGCGTAGACTGCAAGCACCTGATTGCTTACAAAGGCTGGGACGACGATTTTGATACAGACAATGGATTCTCCGGAAACGTACAATTCTGCCTGGGCGTGCGTGACCCGAAAATTGCAGACGTATCACAGAGTAACGGATTTGAGTCGGACAACTGTGCTGACGGTAATATCGCAGCCACCCCTACCACAACAGCTGTATTCAGTAATGTTACCTTTGTAGGCCCGGCCACAAAACTCAACGCTGACTTCCAGAATACTTCGGACTACATCAATGCCGGTGATCTCTACCCCAATAACAACTCCGGTCTTGGTAAATTCCAATCGGCTATGCAGATACGTCGCAGCAGTAACCTGAATTGCGTTAATTCCGTAGCCATCGGCTGGCCTATCGGACTGATCATTGACGGTGAAAAAGGAAATACGGTTGAATCGGCCAAAGAAGGGAAGATCGTATTGCAAAACATCTATCTGGCTTTGGGCAAGAACTCGGTTGTGGGTACGGATGCTAACAAGAAGTACGAAGATGTACTTGGTACATACAGCGACGGCAAGATTACTTACGACGAAACAAAACCATCTTATTCCAGTACTTTCTTCAAAGCACAGAAAGGAAATACAGTGTTTGAAAACGAAGACGATCTGAAACTAACCGACACGAAAAACGTAGGACAGAAGTATGCACCAACAAGCGAAAGCCCACTGCTGGGTAAAGCTTCATTCGATGCCGTACCCAATGCTACCCAACTGGAAAAGGTTACTTATATCGGTGCTTTCTCCGCACAAGACAACTGGATGGATAACTGGACCAACTTTGATCCGGAAAATACAGACTATTAGTGCTTCCCGCACGGGGAGGTACGCCAGGCGATGAGACTATTTAAATATTAGATAGATAGGATTGCCCGGTGTAGGGAGTTGTTTTACATGTACATGTAAAGCAGTACGACATGTACATGTGGGACAGTACAACATGTACATGTGGAGCAGCTTTACATGTACATGTAAAACAACTCCGCATGCCGGGCAACAAACCATTACTCTACGAGGCAAAGCCTCATCAGTACTTCCATACACATACGCCCGTTATGATAAGGGCATTTCCAGAAACCGGCTTTATCGTCTTCGCGGTTCACTGTGCCATCGGCACGGATACTCCAATACCATTCACCATTCTCCCGGTCTATGAGATACTTCCTGATAAAATCCCAGCAGGCAATGGCCTTTTGCAAAGCCTCCTTATCATTGAAATACTGGAAAAGGTTCATATAGCCAACCACTGTCTCAGCTTGTACCCACCAATGACGGTCGGCATCTACCCGGTAAGTATCGGGATTCTTTTCATAAATCATCCCTCCTTCCGAAGTAAACCCTTCAGAAGCTGCTATCGCTATTTGTTTCACAATCGGTTCTACCTTTGCCAGCAAGTCTTTGTCGCCCAGCTCCAGTGCGGCCTCATGAATAAGCCAGGAAGCTTCAATATCATGACCGTAAGAAACAATCCGGTATTTGCTATTCCAGTCATCATCAAAAAAGAGTTGCAGGTGACCTGTTTCCCGATTTAGTATTTTATCGGTAAAAATCAGGATAAGATTATACAGTTGCTTTTTCAGTCGTTCATCTTTCCACACCCGGTAAAGGTTGGTATAGGGTTCGAGAATATGAAGATGAGTGTTCATCGTTTTACGCTCATTGGCATCTTTCTCGCTGAGACGCATGTCTTCTATTTCATCCCACTCGCGGGTGAGGGCTTCACAATAACCATTTTTCACAGCGTCAAAGCTATGCGCTTCAATGCTCTCAAAGAGGCGTACGGCATAGTCAAGAGATTCCTTATCTCCGGTAGCGCGATTATATTCACTCAGCCCATAAATAGCAAAGCCGAGGGCATAAATCTGTTTCTTTGTATCGAGCGGCGCTCCTTTGCAGTCAAGACTCCAATAAATACCACCAAACTCTTTATCGTAAAAGTGGTGAATAATGTACTCTTTGGCACGGGTGGCCATAGCAAGGTATTCTTCTTTTTTCAACAAACGATATGCGGCGGAGTAAGTCCACAAAATGCGGGCATTAAGGATAGCTCCTTTCTCTGCTTCGGGCACCCGTTGTTCCATGCCGGTGATACGCCCGTAGAAACCACCGTTCTCTTCGTCCACCATTCGGTTCATCCAATAGGGCAGGATATTGGTAGTAAGTACCTCCTGCACCTCTTGCTTCAAAGTTGATATAGATTGATTCATATTTGTATGATTTTGAGTGTATTTCACCACAGAGGACACAGAGGACACAGAGCTTTAAATCTTTATTGAAACGCAGATGAACGCAGATTTTCGCAAAGGGAAATAACGATAAAATAAAGAACTACAGTTTTTTAATCTGCGTTCATCTGCGATCATCCGCGTTTCA